>CAZTPE010000057.1:0-11261 GCA_964614545.1 uncultured Ectothiorhodospiraceae bacterium | reverse complement strand
TCCAAGGGCAACGTGCTCGACCCCATCGACCTCATCGACGGCATCGACCTCGAATCCCTGGTGGCCAAGCGCACCCGCGGACTGATGCAGCCGAAAATGGCGAAAAAGATCGAAAAACAGACCCGCAAGGAATTCCCCGACGGCATCCCCGCCTACGGCACCGACGCCCTGCGTTTCACCTTCGCCTCGCTGGCCACCACAGGCCGCGACATCGTGCTGGCGCCGGGACGCATCGAAAGTTCGCGCAACTTCTGCAACAAGCTGTGGAACGCCAGCCGCTATGTGCTGATGAATACTGAAGAACAGGATTGCGGCGAAAGCGGCGGCGCACTGGACCTGTCCGCCGCCGACCGCTGGATCCTCACCCGCCTGCAGCAGACCGCGCGCACGGTGCGCGAGGCCATCGACGGCTACCGCTTCGACCACGCCGCGCAGGCCATCTACGAGTTCACCTGGAACGAGTACTGCGACTGGTACCTGGAACTATGCAAGCCGGTGCTCAACAACGAGGCGAGTTCCGACGTACAGGGAAGTACTAGTGTCGCGAGAGGCAGGACGCCGGAAGCGACCGAGGCCCAGCGCCGCGGCACCCGTCACACCCTGGTGCAGGTACTCGAGGCCATCCTGCGTCTGGCCCATCCGGTAATGCCCTACATTACAGAAGAGATCTGGCAGCGCGTGGCGCCGCTGGCCGGCGTCGCCGGTGACACCATCATGCGCCAGCCCTACCCCGAGTATGATGAAGGCCTGGTCCACCCACAGTCGGTGGACGAAATGCGCTGGGTGATGGACTTCATTAGCGGCGTACGCCAGATCCGCTCCGGCATGGACATCGCCCCCGGCAAGCCGCTGCCCATCCTGCTGGCCAATGCCAGCGCGGACGACCAACAGAAGCTGGCTGACAACCGTCACTACCTCGAAACCCTCGCCCGCACCGAGAGCATCAAGATGCTGGCCAGCGAAGACGACGCACCAGAATCGGCCACCGCACTGGTCGGTGAAATGAAGGTGCTGGTACCCATGGCCGGGCTGATCGACAAAGAGGCCGAGATCACCCGCCTGTCGAAGGAGATCGATAAAAGGGAAAAAGACGTCGAACGAGGCGACACCAAGCTGGCTAATCCGCAGTTCGTCGAACGCGCGCCAAAGGCAGTGGTGGAAAAGGAACGGGCCAGGATCAAAGAGATGCGCACCACACTGGAAAACCTGCGATCCCAGCTGGAACGTATCCGGCGAATGTAGGCCCCTGCCCCGCAGGGTTAAAATACACAATAACCTGATATCTCTACATGTTCTCCCTAGGGGCAAACAGCTGCCAAATGTGTCAACCTTCTGCCCCTCAAATCGGCATACTTTCCTAAACCTTTCAGGGGGCTGTGCCGACAAATGGGGAAGAGGAAACCCCACTAGGGGCATTGTCATTTCGCACTGACACCCGTTCACAGGAAACACGCCGTGCCCAAACCCTTGCGCATATCGCCTATTGCCCTGGATCCAACCAATCGCAAGGTGCTCAAGGTTGCCGTTGACCTTATCAACGATGATGGCATTGTCAGCCTTCTGCTGCCCGACAACAGCCCCCACGGCCACCTTTTGGTCATCGATGCCGACAACGACATCGGCCAGCAGGTGCTGGAAGAATCGCGCGACGGACAGGTAAAACTCGTGCTCAGCGAGAAGCGCCGGGAAGGAAAAAACCTCATCTGGCAGGAACCCCCGGTGCGAGTCACCGACATGCAGGAACTGCTGACTCGCATCTGCCTGCGCATGAAGGCCACCTTTGCCACCCAGGAGGCGATAAGCGAGCCATCGGACAATAGCAAATCCACCGCAGCACCGACGAGTACAGAAAACGGCGAAACCGGAAGCACACAACCCACCGAAGCCGCGACAGCAACTCCCCCAGCAAGCACCGCCGCCATCGAAGACACCCAAGAGCCGGCAACACCGAGTAAAAGCCTGTTCCACATCCTGCTGAGTGCACGGCAACAGAAGGCCTGCTACCAGATCAGATTCGACAACACCTGGCTGCTGATTGGCGGGCACAACGGCACAGTGGCAAGCAAAGACGAACCCGATGCCAAGATCATCATGACCGCCCCCTTCAAGAAGCTGTACATTGAACAAATTGATATCGTCGCCTTCGCCAAAAATGCCCAGGAGATGAACATCTCTACCCTGGACAGCCTGCTCTGGCAGGCCGGCGTCGACTATTCCGATGGCCGGCTACTGGAGGGGCACAACATGACCCAACCAGTACGGCTCAAGGCCTGGCCCAACTTCACCCGCAATGGCTTTCGCCAGTCACATTTCAAACTGGCCGCCATCATGGCGCGCCAGCCCATCAGCCTGAAAGAGTTGCGCAAGGAAGCCGGTGTCGCCCGGGATGAAGTCGTCAGTTTTTACAACGCAGCCTATGCCGTCGGACTCATCGACCGAACCGCCACAACCTCAGACTCAAGCCTGCAAAACGGCAGGCCCCGCACACGACGCAAGGGTCTGCTCAGCATGCTGGCCCGCAAGCTGGGCTTCCGCTAATTCGCCTACTCAAGCATGTATTTCCAAGGACGCCCCAAATAATGTTTCAGGCCACAGATAAAATCATCTTCACCGGCCCCGTCGGCGCCGGCAAGACCAGCGCCATTAGCGCCATCAGTGACGAACCGCCGGTACGCACCGACGTCGCCACCACCGGCAGCGAGCGCAACATCAAGAACACCACGACCGTCGCCATGGATTACAGCTATATTCAGTTGGAAGACGGCAAGCGTATCCACCTCTACGGCACACCGGGGCAGGAACGCTTCGACTTCATGTGGCAGATCCTTACCCAGGGCGGACTGGGCCTGGTGCTGCTGGTGAACAACGACCACCCGGACCCCGTGGCGCAGATGGAATACTATCTGGATGCCTTTGGTGACTTCATCCGCGACACCGGCGTGGTGATCGGCGTGACGCGTATGGGCGTGCAGGACAATGCCAGCATCACGGATTACCAGACCCGGCTGTTTGAACGCGAGCAGATCTTCCCCGTCTTCGAAGTGGATGGACGCTCTTCCGATGATGTGCGAATCCTGGTCAACGCCCTGCTGGCCGTATTGGAGAACTGAGACATGACTTTCATCAGCGACATGGTCGACAAGGTCAGTGAAGAAGGCAGCCAGCACGAGGACACCGTTTCCAGCGAAGTCCGCCATACGCTCAGTGCGACTCTTTGCGAAATGCTGGATGATTGCGGCGACATGCTTGGCGCCATGGTCAGCGCCAACGACGGCCGCGCCCTGGCGGAGCGCCTGCAGAGCGGTCTGGACAAACACCGTTTCGCCGCCATGAGCAGCGCCCTGCTGGCCCTCAGCGACAACGTCATCCGCGAGACCCACGGCGGCAGCATCAAGAATGTGCTGATCCAGAGCGATGACGGCAATGTCTTCATCCTGCACGCCGGCAACGGCCTGCTGTTAACGGTGTTTTCCCAGCCCGATGCCAATCTCGGCATGTCGCTGGCACATGCCAGCAAGGGTGCTGCGGATATCGCCGCGTTGAATTTGCGCATGGATGCCTAACTACGATTGGCAAAAATAATACGCTACACCCTTACCCGTGGACAGCAACTGCGCTAAAGTTTCACACAGAACAACCCGAAAGGTAGACAAGCTGTTCGACACGCTTGCAAAAACACTCGATTAAGGAGAAAAAAATGGCTGGTATCAATGACGTTTGCCGAGAGATCGTCGACAACGTGGAAGACGCACTGGGCGCCGCTGTCGTAGACCTCAGCACCGGCCTCATGCTCGGCGCCTATCACAACGTCCCCTACTTCACCTCCAGTTATCTGGATGCCGTGTCGGCAGCGGCAGTGGATATGTTCCGCGGCAAGGGCATCACCAATGTGGAAAAGCGTCTCGCCCAGACACGGGGGGAAGAAGTACGCAACAGCATGCTGGAAATCCAGATGACCACGCCCAAGACCTTTCACTTCATGGTGGTGGTGCCGGGCAAGCCCAATGCACTGGCGATCCTGATCACCGGCCGCCGCGCCAACCTGGGCATGGGTTGGGCCGGACTGCGCAGTGCGCTGCCGAAGATCGAGCCCATGTGTCCCTGAGCCTCAACCGCTCGACAGACCAGACAAGACCGGGACGCCTGAGGATTCAGGCGTCCCTTTTTCGTTTCTGGCCGGGTGGAGGATTGTCCGCTAATGGACGCGAATGTGGGAGCAGGAGCGCCGCGTGATGCGAACAACCAGGAACTCTCAGGGCCAAATCCATCCCCGCTAGGGTGCGCCGTGCGCACCACATAGAAATGACAAGAGGCGACAGGAATAGCGTCGAGTCATGGTGCGCACAGCACACCCTACGGTTTTTTTATGGCACCTAGGTGGCAGGCCATGAGAGGCGGGGTTACCCACCAATAACCTTTGTCGGATTGGCGGCCATTCGCGGACACTTTCCCCGCAAGGCCATCGCCGTCTACTGCCCGCGCCGCAGACGATCCGCCATTTCCGACGGAAACTGATGCTTGTCCATGTCAGCCAGCGTCTTTTCTATGTCATAGGGCAGACGATGGTATTCCAGCTCCCGGGTGGCCAGGTCAATGATGGCCAGTTCCACGCCCACGTCACCGCCACGCGGCTGACCGATGGAGCCAGGGCTGATCAACACATGCGCCGCCTCCGCCAGCTGCTGACGCATACTACTGTCACCGGCATCGCCATCACCATCACGCCGCCAGGTTTTCTGAATATGCGAGTGGCCGTGAAAACACAGCGGCACCTGCCGCTCGCTCAGCTCATCAAGATTCTCGACATAACTCATCTGATAGACATAACCATTAAAGAAGGTCTTGTCCAAGGGCGAGCCATGCACCGCCAGCCACTGATCACCCTGCTGGTAAACCGGTAGCTGCGCCAACCACTGGCGCTCATCGTCGCTGAGCTGAGCGATGGTCCAGTTCAGCGACCACGAAGCCAGCGAGGTGATGCCACCGCGTATCTCACCACAGGCCACCGCGTGGTCATGATTACCGCGCACCATGCTCCAGCCCTGCAATGCCCGCACCATCTCCACACATCGCTGCGGGTGCGGCCCGTAGCCCACCACATCACCCAGCATGATGCCGTGGTCAATCCCCCGCCCCGCCAGGTACTCCAGGGCACATTCCAGGGCCGGCGCATTGCCGTGAATATCGCCAATCAGCGCCATCACACTACCACTGCTCTTTGGCTCCGGCGCATGATAAGTAAATGTCTGCTCGCCATACAGGGCCTGAATCAGCGCCTGCGCCACGGCCTCCCGCTGCGGCGGGATAAACACCCCACGCAGGCCCTCGGCGACCACCGTAATCACATGCGTATCGGAAAAATGCTGGCGTAGGCTTTGCGACAGCATCTTGCCCAACGCCACGGCCAACGCTTCATCCAACCATTCCAGTGCACGCATCCAGGTGCCCAGTGCATCACTCAGCATGGTGAGACTGCTGCCGGGATAAAAATCATCATCCAGATAGAACAGATGATCATCGGCATCCACACCAAAGTTCGATAGGCACAGATCGAGGCTCAACTCGTCCTTCGCCAGCACCGCCAGATAGTCATCCAGCATCTGCGCCATGAAACTGATCTGCGATGACGGGGAGTAGCGCTCACTCATTTCGTCATATTTATTCAGCGCCAGCAGGCGTGGCGTGATATTGCCGATCACCACCGTGTCACCACTACTGGCGGGCGACCACAAAAACCAGGTCTTGTGCGGATGATGCACGCCCAGCAGGCGCTCCCGTTTGACGGCCTGCTCAACGAAGCGCCGCGCCGATGCCGATGGCAGCTGATATTCGGTGCGCAATTTGAGCATGTCACTACCGGTATCGATGAGGGCCGTCACCGGCCGACCGGTCAATGCCTCACCGGGCCCCGCCATCACCTGCTGTCGATGACAGGCGGTGAGAATCGACTCACTGTCGTAAGGCGAATCGGCCGGAGGGGAAATCAACTCAACGTGAGACACGGTACGGAAACCTCTTGTTAGGGCTGAGGGCTAAAAACATAGGACTAAGTCCTAAGTCCTATCCCTTGAACCAGGGATTATACCTGCACCCTGAAACGATACTGCACAAAAACCTCGGCCTCGCGCACCACCGAAGCCATCACCACCTCGAAGGCCTGCCCCTTCACCCGCACATGCAGCGAGTCCTGGCTGGCCCGCCGCGGTAGCAGTAACGAGGCGGGATGCCCCTCTGCATTGTTCTTGGGGAAATAGAAACCCAGCTCCGGCGCTTGATCCAGATCCTGCGTCGTGCAGCCAAACAGGATGGGCTGCGCCGCACCCTCGATAATCTCCACACCCAGTTTACTGCGTCCCTCACTGATCTCACCCTGCCAGCGCACGATACCGATAGACAGATTTTGCCGACCCATCTCCGGCAGGAAGCCCACCACGCCCAGCAGTGAGCCGACCATCGGCGTCTCATCGGCGGCACTCACACGCCCCAGCAGCAGGCAACCGGTATCACTCTGATCCAGCATCTGCCAGTCACCCAGCTGATAGCGCACCTCGTCTTCACTATCCAGGCTCAGCACCTCGATACCGCCGTGCACTTCGGTATTACAGGCCTGCGACAAATGCCCAGGATCGGAGAGAAAATATTCCAATGCCTTCAGGCCCAGCGCCACTTTAACGAAGCGCCGCGCCGCAGAGCGCGGCCCTTTGCGCCCCCAATGGGAACCCAGCAGGCCTGTTAGCATCCTCGCGGGCCGAACATCCTGGCTCTGCATGGCGCCATCTTCCACCCTGTGCTGCGCCAGCCACGCCTCGACGGCATCACGGACCGGCAGAATATCCAGTATCCGGGGCTTCATCCAGTCACGCTCCACCGCCTGCCCCGCAGTGAGTGCCTGCGGTGGCTTATCCGCCATCAGGTCAATAATAAAACACCCGGGGCGCACCTCATCCGGCACCTCCCGGCTGATGTCGCAAAATGAAGAATATTCTTCCAGCAACAGAAACAACTCCATCAACTCAGCGCCTGTCAGTTGCCGGGTATCCATCACGGCCATCAACAGCGACTGGGTATAAACGCGCTCAACGGTCGGCACAACCGACTCGTGCCGCGCCACCTTCACCCGCTTCTGCAGGGCATCATGCTTTTCACAAAAGGCGTACAGCTGATGTAATTCCACCCAAGCCGGCTCCGGCGTCGGCCGATCCACCCGTCGCGCATACAGCACGGCCAACCCAATCAGCTCCATGGCGCGATAAATCGCCTGCAGCAGAAAACCATCCCGCGCCGGATCATCACTCTCATCGAAGCCATTGCGCACCAGAATCTTATAGCCGTTGGCCAGCTCCAGATAAAGCCCCATGATATCGTCAGCAAGCTGCTGCCGCTCTCGCGCCGGCAGTGACAGCACCTTGAGGCGCTGCTCGTCATAAATCAGGAACACCTCTTCCAACCCCTGCCGATAGACCTCCAGCAGTTTGAGGCGCTCGGTGTCGGACAGGGTCAGTTCATTCAGCGGAGAAATCGCCGCATGCAGGCGCCGCACCGTCTCCACCGCATCCATGATGGGCAGTTCGACCAGCCATTGTTTCAGACGGCCGGCATTACGCTCTACCGCCGGGTTGTCGGCCGCGTGCTGCGGCGGTGTTGTTAACAGGAGGAAGTCCACATCCCTATCCGATGACGACTGAAGTTTTCCCAGACCCGAATCAAGGCCTGGCTACCACTTATTAGCATCGGCCTGACGGGACTGAACTTGACGTTGGACAGGGCTTTAGCGCCACTGCCGCTTTCATTTTCCATTTCAGCGATTATGGTTAGGGGAGAGACAAATGGCCGGAATGGAAATGCACAACGACCCACTGATTCACACCCTTTTCCTGATCTTCAGCGGCGCAGCACTGGTGGCGACACTGGCCCTGTATGCCCGCCAAGCACTGCTGGTAGCCTATATCCTGCTCGGCGTGCTGCTCGGGCCGTCGGTGAGCGGGCTGGTCGATGACCCGCTGCTGATCAAGGACATCGGCAACGTGGGCATCATGTTCCTGCTCTTCCTACTGGGGCTGAACATGCCACCGGCCAAGCTGCTGCCACTGCTGAAGGAGGCCACCTGGGTAACCGGCAGCAGCTCACTGATATTCGCCGCATCGGGCTTTGTGCTGGCCTGGCTGCTGGGGTTCGCCCTGCTGGAAAGTTTACTGATCGGTGTCGCCATGACCTTTTCCAGCACCATCATCGGCCTCAAGCTGCTGCCGGACACGGTGCTGCACCACCGCCGCACGGGTGAAATCATCATCAGCATCCTGTTGGTGCAGGACGTCATCGCCATCATTGTGCTGCTGCTGTTGCAGGCCACTGACAGCGGCGACCTGCCCTACGGAAACCTGCTGCTGCTTGCCGCCAGCCTGCCGGTCATCTTCGGGCTGTCCTATGCGCTGGCGCGTTTCGTGCTGATGCCGCTCATTGCCCGCTTCGACCAGATTCAGGAATATATCTTTCTGATGGCCATCGGCTGGTGTCTGGGGATCTCGGAGCTGGCCGCCAGCCTCGGCCTGTCGCACGAAATCGGCGCCTTCATCGCCGGCGTGGCGTTGGCTACCCACCCGATTTCGCTGTTCATCAGCGAACGCCTGAAGCCCCTGCGCGATTTCTTCCTGATCCTGTTCTTCTTTTCCATCGGCGCCGGCTTCGATATCGGCATGCTGGGGGAGATTGTCGTTCCCGCCCTGCTCCTGTCGGCGCTGATTCTACTCGGCAAGCCGCTGCTATTCCGTTTTCTGCTGCGGCGCAGTGGGGAAAGCTCCGGACGGGCCTCGGAGGTCGGGGTGCGTCTGGGACAGATCAGTGAGTTTTCGCTGCTGATTGCGGTGCTGGCGTTGCAGCAGTCAGTGATAGGTGAGCAGGCGTCCTACCTGATTCAGCTCAGCACCCTGATCACCTTCATGGTGTCATCGTATGTGATCGTGCGGCGCTATCCGACGCCAATCGCAGTCTCGGACAAGCTGCGGCGGAATTAGTGTTAACAGGCCTTAACTATTCTTGCGACTTCAACAGATCCCGCAGCGTCTGCCCGCCCAACCCCTGTTCCAGGCTCGCGTCGAGCGAGCGCATCACGGCCTGCGTCTGCGGCGGGATGCCCGGCACGACAGTGCCCCCGGACACGGCATCGACGATATCCTTCAGGGTAATGGCCCCGAGATCGCGCGCGGGCACCAGGTGCGGCGGATCTTCATCGCTGTTTAGCAGCAGCCCGTGCTGCATCAACTGATCGACGATGTCCACCATCTGCTCCGGCGGCAATTGCAGTGCCGTGGCGATGGCCTGTTGCGTGCACAGCGGCGTCTCCCCCAGATGGGCCAGCCCCACGCGACGCATGATCTCCAGCGCCAGAGCCTCGCGGGAACGCGGCCCCAGCACCCTGGCGGCCGGATGCATAGCGGCCGGATTCTGATGATAAAAGACGATAGAGGCCCCCAGCAGCAGCACCAGCCAGCTGATGTAAAGCCAGATCAGAAACAGGATGACGATGGCGAAGCTGGAATAGATAGCCGTGTATTTGGTGGAACCGACGACAAAGGCGGTAAAACCCCAACTGGCGACCTGCCACAGCAGGCCCGCCACCGCCCCGCCCACCAAGGCGCTGCGCACCCGCACACGCGTATTGGGGATGATCAGATAGGTCACGGTAAAGGCGCCACTGACCAGCAGCCAGGGCAGCAGCTTGCTGAAGACGACATACAGACCGCCCAGCGGTGCCACCGTCAGCAGCTCCTTGACCAGTGAATGACTCATCACCGTCGCCGTCACACTCATGGCGACGAACACCAGCAACGGCCCCAGCAGCACCACGCTGAGATAACCGCTGATCCGCTGCAACAGCGGACGCAGGGTCGACACCCGCCAGATGAAATTGAACGCCCCCTCGATTTTCTGGATGGTCGAGACCACCGTATAAATCAACATCGCCAGGCCCACCGCGCCCAGCACGCCGACACCGATATTCTCCACGAACTGCACCAGCTGCCGGGCCAGTTCCACGCCCTTCTCGCCCAGCGGCTCCAGCAGCGAGACCAGCGCCGGCTCCAGCTGGTTGTGTACACCAAAGGCCTTAAACATGGAAAAGGCCAGCGCCAGCAGGGGCACCAGCGACAACAGCGTGGTGTAGACCAGGCTGGTCGCCCGCAGGCTCAGCTGTCCGGCGGCAAGATCCCGCCCCACCGCCACGGCAATACGCGCCGCCTTCAACAGGGCCGCCTTGCCCTTCGGCAGGGCCTGGATATCGGTATCCCACAGCAGATCCGACAGGCGCCGTTTCAACGCGGAAAGACTGACACGACTCATAAACCACCCCGCAGCAAACTGACGGGGTATTGCGTTGTAGGAGCGGCTTTAGCCGCGAATGACTGGTTATCACAGCTATCGCGGCTAAAGCCGCTCCTACAGCAACGCTGCACCAAAAGCAGGCGAGCAGCGGGGAATCCAACCCGGAGAGATTCAGGTGGCCTTTGGTTCATTCGTAAAATCCCCAACAGTCACACCTCCAGCTGTAAGGTTTCGTGGTCCTGCAGGGCCTCCATCGCCGCGACCGCCTGCTGCCATTCCGCACTGGTCTGCAATTCCTCACGTGTCATGCCGTGGCGCTCATGCAGACGCGCCAGACGCAAATGTGAAACCGGATCATCATGCACGCCGAGACCCTCCAGCAGGCGCACCGCATCCTGCGGATGATTGCACACCAGCACCATGTCACAGCCCGCCGCCAGCGCCGCCTCGCCGCGCGCCACGATATCACCCATGACGTGTGCGCCCTGCATGCTCAGGTCATCACTGAAGATCACCCCCTGAAAGCCCAGCCGACCACGCAGCACATCCTTCAGCCAGTGCGCAGAAAAGCAGGCCGGCCGCTCATCCACCGCCGAATACACCACATGCGCCGGCATCATCGCCGCCATACCGGCACGGATCAGGCGACCGAAGGGGCGCAGGTCCTCGGCCTCAATATCGGCGAAAGAGCGCTCATCCACCGGCAGATCCACGTGCGAATCCGGTGCCACCGCACCGTGACCGGGAAAGTGCTTGCCGGTGGCCGGCATGCCCGCGCGACGCATGCCGGCAACATAGGCCTGGGCCAGATCGCCAACCTTCTCCGGGTGTGAATGAAAGGCGCGGTCACCGATCACCTCGCTGACGCCGCGGTCGAGATCCAGTACCGGGGCAAAGCTGAAATCGATGCCCACCGCACGCAGCTCGCTGGCCATCAGCCAGCC
>CAZTPE010000056.1:0-11343 GCA_964614545.1 uncultured Ectothiorhodospiraceae bacterium | reverse complement strand
CCGACAGGCTGGGATCGCGTTCCACCAGCTTGGCCAGATCCTCGGCATGGGCGTAAGGGTTGGCGTTGAGCTGGATGATCTTCTGTGCCAACGAGGGCATGGCGGGTAGTTCGTTGATGCGTTCGATGCGTCGGCGCATGTCGGCGATGGGGATCATGCCGCTGTCGTTGGGGCCGGCGGTGGGTGCCGGTGGTGTGCCACTGGGGGATTTTTTCTGCATCGGCCCTTCGGAGATACTGGAGAATGTATTGCCGTACCAGGCATTGCTGTGCAGCAACTGGAAATCCGGGCCGCTGAGGCGGACCAGCTCGCCGGCATTGCCGGAGGCCAGGTAGACGTGGTTCTGATCCAGTAGGCTGTCGTCGATGATGGTCTCAAAACCGTAGGCCTCGCCCAGCGCGGGCAGCAGACCGGGAGTGCAGTCGGCGAACACGCCGTGATAGTCGGCGGTGTCGGCGGGCTCCAGACGCCGGTGCAACTGGTGATTCAGCGTGCTCAGGCTGAGGCGGTGGGTGATGGGAAATACCGCCATCAGCATGCCGCGAATGTCTTTCAGAATTACCGCCTTGGCGATGCTCGCGGACGGGATCTCCTTACCCTCACTGAGTAGCTTGCCGTTCTCGCCGCGGCTGATGCGGGTGACCGAATACGGGACATCTTGTGTGTCGAGAAAACGTCGAACCGTAATTGAAGTAGACATGTTGTTCCCCACTGCAACTTCCTGCTGTCGTGTTATCTGGATTTGACGGGCGTGTTTGGCCGCCGGAGCACTAGCATTAGCGGCAGCATGCCCAAAAAAACTTAATGGTCGGGGAAGGGGTATCGTACCGCCGGCGAAAACCCGCAGCAGATGCGGGCGAAATTGCGACGGGTTTGGCGTGGTTAGTCGTTGGTGGGCGACTTCTTCATGAACTGGCGCAGGGTCTTGAGGTTGAAGTGCTTCTTGCCGGGTATGCCGAAGCGCGCCTCGAAGGCGTTGGGCAGCAGCCGTTGGCGGCCGTCGGTGTCGATGCTGAGGAGATGGTAGCGGCCGCTGGGTAGACCGCTGGGTAGCTGCAGGCGGGTGGGCGTTCCCTGTCCGGGCGTGGTGATGGTCACGGTTGGCAGCAGGGTCATGGAGTTCAGGTGCCGTTCGCCGCCGAGGAAGGCGGCGTTGCCGACCAGCAGCAGGTTGCGGTGGCGGGCGGTGGCGGGATAGAGGGTGGTCAGGCGAGGGGTGTCGGGCCGGCTGATGTCCACCGCCATAAGGCCGGAGCGGGCGCCAAGGACGAACAGCTGCTCGCCGTCCAGTTGCAGGTCGAGTATCGCCTCGCGGGGCTGAAAGCGGCCCAGGGGGGTGAAACCGCCGATCTTCTGACGCAGCAATTGCACCGTGTCGTCGGCGAGACTGATGGCCAGCAGGTCGTTCTGGCTACGGATCTTTTGCACCCCCGGGGCGTGAAAGCGGGCCGACGGGGTCAGCCGGCCGGATTCGCTCAGGGTCAGCCGTTGCAGGCCCTCGGGGGTGGCGATCAGCAGGCCGTTGTCGTCCACCCACAGGTCGTTGATGGTCATGGGCTGGCGCGACAGGATGCGTGGGTGGCGCGGCTCGCGGGCGTCTGCCACCAGCAGGCCGGCGCGTTTGTCGGCGATGAACAGGTAGTCGTCGTGGGCGCGGATCAGCCACGCTGCGCCGGGGGTGTCGAGTCGGCCTTTGATGCGTGTGTAGAAGGGGTCGAGGGTGTCGATCACTGCTACGCCGGCATCGCCGCTGGCGACATAGGCGTGGCCATCCTCCAGCCACAGATCCAGGGCCTCGCCGGGCAGGTCGGCGCCGCTGGCCCAGATGGGGTTGAGGGGATTGCGGATATCGAACACCTGCAGGCCGCCGGCGCCACTGGCGGCGAAGAGGTAGTGGCCGGTACTGCGCAGCTGTTGCAGGGTGCCGCGGGCCTGGTAGCGGGCGATGGCGGCGGGGCGGGCCGGGTTGCTGACGTCCAGCACCTTGATGCCTCCCCACCAGTCCAGTACGTAGGCGGTGTCGCCCTGCACGGTGGTGCCCCAGGCGGCGCCGTCGGTGTCGAAGTGGCCGATGATCTGTGGTGCACGCGGGTCACTGATGTCGACCACCTGCAGGCCGGATTCCCAACCGCTGACATAGGCCAGATTGCCTACCAGTGTGACACCGCGCGCGTTGCCGGGGATGTCTATGTGGGCCAGCGGGTGCGGGTTCGCAGGGTCACTGACGTCGACGATGTACAGGCCGTTGTCGAACAGGGCCAGGTAGGCGAGGTCGTTGCGTACCACCACGTCTTCGACGTGGCCACCGGGATTGAACTGGCCGACGAGGCTGATCTGCGCGGGGTTACTGACGTCGACGATGAGCAGGCCATCGTCATCGTCGGCGACGAAGGCGGTGTGACCACTCACATCGATGGCCCAGGATTTGCCGGGGGTGTCCAGTGCACCGAGGATGCGCGGGTGCTCGATGTCGCTGAGGTCGATGATCTGGAAGCCGCCGCGGTGGTCGGCCAGGTACAGGGTGCTGCCGACGCGCTTCATGGTGTAGGCGAGGCCAAGGGTGGAGATGTCGGACACCCAGCTCAGCTCAGACACCCAGCGTGGCTGGCGCGGGTCGCTGATGTCGATGACCTGCAGGCCACGGTCGTCGTCACCCACCAGGGCGTAATTGCCGTACAGGGTCACGCCCTTGCTGGAGCCGGGGGTGTGGTAGTTGCCGAGGTGGCGCGGATTGGCGGGGTCGCGGATGTCGTAGAGGTGCAGGCCGGAAAACCAGTCGGCGACGTAGAGGATATCATCACGGATCACACCCCGGCGGCTGCCGCCGAGGGTAACGCCCTCGGGGGAGATGTTGGCCACCGCCAGGGTACCGAAGTCGAGGCGTTGCACACCGCGGGTGGTGGCGGCAAAGACAATGTCGCCATGTGCCACCAGATCCACCAGCGGGGCGTCAAGGCGCAGGGCGTCGCCGGCGGCGGGCAGCGCCGGGTTGCCGAGGGCAATGGTCAGTAGTGTGCGTTCGCCGATGCCCACCCAGGCGCGGTCGGCAGAGACGCCCAGGCCGTGAATGGGGCCGCGCTTGGCGTGGCTGCCCAGCCAGTGCAGCCGACGTGGGTCACTGGCATCAAACACCACCAGCCCGCCCGGGCCGTCGTCCACCAGCGCCAGCCCGGCCGCCAGTTGTACCTGGCGTGGCCTGCCGCGAGTGGTGTGCTGGTTGAGTATTTTTGCCGACGGTGTACCCAGGTCCAGGCTGGCGATGCCCTCGGCTCCGACGACCAGCACCGTGTCGCCCTGCAGGGCGAAACTGTGGGCGGTGAAGGGCAGGGACCAGCTTTCTTCCGCCTCGGTGGGCACGGATTTGTCGAAGTGCAGGTATTCGAATTGTTGGTTGTCCAGCAGCAGCCATGCCTCGTCCTCGCCCAGCTGCATGTCTAGTACCGGGGCGGCGCTGCGATAGGTCCAGCGGTGCAGGATCTGCTGGGGTTGGGAGACGTCGAACAGCATCACGCCCATGCCATCGACGGCGGCCAGCAGCTGGCCATGGGCGACCTTCAACTGGTGGATCTCACCGTCGCCGATCTTCAATTGTGCGCCGACCCTGGCCTCGGCCCCGGGCGGAAATTCGATGCTCTGCAGCCAGCCGCCGCGACTGGCGACGTAGGCGTGTTGCCCATCGCCGGTGATGGCGTGTGGTGTGGTCGGCAGCGCCAGGCGATGGCTGCTGAAGGGGCCGCCGGGCACCAGGGCCAGTTGTGCCTGTGGGTGCCAGTCCGTTGTTTTGATGTTGAGCGTGGCAGGCTGATTGTGCTGAACCTGATGAGGGTTGACTGAGACGGCCTGTGGTGCTGCCAGGGTCAAGCTGCAGGCGAACAGTCCACCGAGCAGTACCAGTCCCCTCTTCAGATTGTACTGCCGATGGTGGCCCTCGGTGATGGCGGTTTTTCCGTGCACGGCCTACTTTTTGTCCTGCATATAGGGCGCAGATTGATAGAGATCTTCTGGAAGGGTGGGTTCTTCATCCTTGGCGGCGCTCTCCGGGGGGGCGGCGACATGGGTGAGTTTATCGATGGGGTGGGCGGCGGCCGCGGCACCGATGCGCTTGAGGTGTTTGACCAGCCGTTTAGCTTCTTGCAGGGACACCAGCTCCGGTTCGTAGAAGGTGCCGCGGAACTCCTCATCAATCTGCTTGACATGAATGAAATAGGTGCGCCCGCCGACAAAGCGATAGTACCGCTCTTTCCACACGCGCTGGCTGCTCGGCTGGTTGGTAAACAGAGTATTGTTGTAGATCTTCAACTCGCCCTTGGAGGGTTTCAGGTAGAGGAGAGTGTAGGCACCTTCGCCGAGTTTGAGCAGTTTCTCGCCCTGGAATTCGATGATGACCGGGGCGTCGGCAAGGGCGTGGGTGTATACGGGCACGGTGCGGATAAAATACACATTGACGACATCCGGGCCGGCCTTGTCGGCGAGCACCGGGTGTTGAGTGTAGACCGTGGCGCAGCCACTGCTTAGCAGCAGTGTGACGGCAAAGCCCATGACGGCCATCAGGCGTGTGTGGTTCATAATGGTTCTCCTGCGTGTTTTCTTCTTATTATTAGCGGCCGCTGTCAGGGCGCCGGGTTGGGATTGTCGGCATGGATGGCCTCGATGGCCTCCAGAATGTTGTCATCGAGCCGAATGTTCGCGCTATCCAGGTTGTCCTGCAACTGCTCCAGGTTGGTGGCGCCGATGATGGTGCTGGTGACAAAGGGGCGGCTGGTGACGAAGGCCAGGGCCATTTGCGCTGGATTCAGTCCGTGGCTGCGGGCCAGTTCGACGTAGGCCGCGGTGGCGTGTTCGCAGCGCGGATTGGTGTAGCGGGAGAAGCGCTCGAACAGGCTGATGCGTGCACCCTCGGGGCGGGTGCCGTTGAGATATTTTCCCGACAGCACGCCAAAGCCCAGCGGTGAATAGGCCAACAGGCCGCACTGTTCCCGGTGGGCGATCTCGGCAAGGCCGACCTCGAAGGTTCGGTTGAGCAAGCTGAAGGGATTTTGGATGCTCACTGCGCGTGGCAGGCCGCACTGCTCTGCCAGCTGTAGAAATTTCATCGTCCCCCACGGGGTCTCGTTGGAGAGGCCGATGTGACGCACCTTGCCGGCCTCGACCAAGTCGGCCAGCACCCGCAGGGTCTCTTCTATAGGTACGCTGTGTTCGCCGGGCTGGTGGCGGTAGCCCAGCTCGCCGAAGAAATTGGTGCTGCGATCCGGCCAGTGCAACTGGTAGAGGTCGATGTAGTCGGTCTGCAGGCGCTGCAGGCTGCCGTTGATGGCGGTCTCGATATTCGGGCGGTCAAGGCAGTTGCGGTTATTGCGAATCCACGGCAGCCAGTCCCCGCGTCCGGCCACTTTGGTGGCGATGATCAGTTGCCCACGATCGCCGCGTTTGCGCAGCCAGTTGCCGATGTACTGTTCGGTAAGGGTAAAGGTCTCCGCCTCGGGCGGCACCGGGTACATTTCGGCGGTGTCGATAAAGTTTACACCTGCGGCCACCGCGGCATCGAGCTGCGCGTGGGCCTCGGTCTCGCTATTCTGCTTGCCGAAGGTCATTGTCCCCAGGCAGATGGTGCTGACCTCGGTGTCAGTCCGTCCCAGTTTGCGAAATTCCATTGTCAGTCTCGTGGTTCTCGTGGTGCCATCGGAATAGTCGACAATGATACTCCGATTTGGGGTGGGGCGTGTATTGGCCACAGAGGCACGGAGGACACAGAGAAAGCCCCTGATAACTTATTCTTGTGGCACTGCTCTGCGGTGCCGCACATCGTGCGGCGCTCGGTGCTGTGTCACGTAGGCGGTGAATTTTTCAGCCTTTTGTTACACCGTGGAGCGGTGTAACGAGCAATAGTTTCTCTGTGTTCTCTGTGTTCTCTGTGTTCTCTGTGCCTCTGTGGCAAGTCCGGTTTTTCTGTGGGTGGCTATTTATAGCTACGCGCCAAGCGATTCATGGCGGCATTGATGGCTTGCAGTCGTGCTTCGTCGCCGCCGCGATCCGGGTGGTGCTGCATGGCCAGTTTGCGGTGTCGGGTCTTGATGGTGGGCCAGTCCACCGGGTCTTGCAGTTCGAGCACGTTGAGTGCCTGTCGGCGTTCGTCGTTGCCGATGAAGCGTGCCCAGAAAGTGTTCAGCAAGGCTTCGACCTCGTTGTCGCGGGTGTTTTGCAGATTGCTCAGATCCAGATAATAGTTACGCAGTGGGTCGTGTCGGTCGATAGCGGATGGCGAGGTTTGTGTGAGCGGGACGAGCTGGATGCGGAGTGCGCTGATGTCCAGGCGGGCATCGCCACGGGCAGACAGCTCGTCGCGCAGCAGATAGAGGCTGTGGAACAGCAGGAAATGGGTCTGAAACAGCGACAGGCTGGTGCGCAGACAGTCCTTGTCGAAGCCGGCCTGGCCGTCGGCTTCAAGCCATTTGATGAGATTGAATTCGCTGATTCCAGCCGGGTGGGCGCGCAACACCTGCTGTAGTTTCAGCGTAAAGGTGTTGGCGCCCATGTGCGACTCAGGAACGTGCACGCAATAATTTCCCGATCTTGCATCCCATCTTCAGCCCGTCTTCGTCCGTTCTTCAATCACAAAAGCTCAAAATAGAACAACTATTCCTGCGCCTTTGTTCAATCAGAACAAACAAATACAGACTAAATATGGGCGCCATATCAGGAAATTATTACGTGCACGTTCCTTATTGGGAATCAGGCTCGTTGACTTTGATCAGTTCGATCTCGAAGGTCAGGGTTTCATTGGGGCCGATATTGCCGCCCGCGCCCTGTGCACCGTAGGCCATTTCCGCAGGAATGTAGATTTCCCATTTGTCGCCTTCGTGCATCATGGGAAGGATTTCCTGCCAGCCCTTGATGACCTGGTTGACGCCGAAGGTGGCAGGCTGGCCGCGCTTGTAGGAGCTGTCAAATTCCTCGCCGTTGAGCAGGGTGCCGCGGTAGTGGGCGGAAATACTGTCGGTGGCCTTGGGCTGTTTGCCGGAGCCGGAGGTGATGACCTTGTACTGTACGCCGCTGGGCAGCTCCTTCACGCCGGGTTTGTTCTTGTTGGCGGCCAGGAAGGCCTTGCCTTCTTCGAGGGCTTTGTCGGCATGGGCGGTGCGCTCGGCGGCCTGTTTGGCCTGGAAGGCCTCTATAACGCTGCGCATTTCATCCATACTCAGTTTCAGCTTGTTGTCTTTCAAGACATCGTCGATGGCCTGTGCCAGGGCCTTGCTGTCGACCTTCAGCCCTTCGCGCTTGAAGCTCTGACCGACCTGGAAGCCGATGGCATAACTGAATTTTTCCTGTTCGGTCTTCAGACTGGGGTCGGCGGCGAGGGCGTTGCCGGCAGTCAAGGTGCTGCACAGTAGTAATGTGCCTAGGGTGGTTTTGAGTGCGGTGCTGACGATCTTCACATTGTTTCCTTTGCGGTTTTGCGGTTGGGGCGCCTTGGCGCGGGATTTCAATTTGATCGGGCCTGGAATGAAAGGTTCCTTTTCATTCTTTCATAGCCTTTCTTTCACAGGAAGCGCACCCAGTCGTAGTCCGGGTCGCCGACAACGAGGAATTCCGGATTGAGCAGGGATTCCTTGGTGTTGTAAAGCAGTGGTGACAGGTCGGTTCGGGTGATGCGTCCGCCGGCCTCGTCGACGATGCAGTGGGCGGCGGCGGTGTCCCATTCGGAGGTCGGGCCGAGGCGTGGGTAGATGTCGGCCTTGCCTTCCGCTACCAGCCCGGATTTCAGCGAGCTGCCCATGCTGATAATATCGTGGTCGCCAATATGGGCGAGGAAGGCCTTGAGGGAGTCGCCGCGATGTGAGCGGCTGCCAGCGACGGTGGTACGGCCCGGTTCTTTCTTGCGGCTGTGGATGCGCGTGGCCTCGCCGTTCTTGATGCGTTTGTAGGCGCCGTGGCCGCGTGCGGCGTAGTAGGTCAGCCCGCTGACTGGAGTATAGATCACGCCGAGGATGGATTCGTGCTTGTCGATAAGGGCGATGTTGACGGTGAACTCACCATTGCGCTTGATAAATTCGCGGGTGCCGTCGAGTGGATCGACGAGCCAGTAGGTGTGCCATTTTTTCCGCTCCTCGAAGGGAATCTTGGCAGACTCTTCAGACAGAATCGGCAGCTCCGGGGTGAGGATGGAAAGGCCTGCGACGATGGCATTGTGTGCGGCCATGTCGGCGGCGGTGAGCGGTGAGTCATCTTCTTTGTGGGTGACGTCGAAGTCCGTCTGATAGATTTCCAGAATGCGTTCGCCGGCGTCGGTGGCGAGGTCGATGACATCATTCAGGAGTTCGCTGGGGTTTGCCACATTTGCTTCCTTGGGTTGATCGGGAGGTTATTGTCGCGCAAGGTGTTCGCGAACCATGAAGAGTGCCGCGATGCTGCGTGCCTCGGTGCATTCTTCCTGTGCCAGCAGTTCATTCAGACGGTCTAGCGGCCAGGGTACGACTTCGATTTCTTCTGGTTCATCACCCTCGCGGCGCTGCTCAAAGAGATCCTGTGCTAGTACCACGTGGGTGCAATGGCTCTGGTAGCCGGGGGCTATGGTCAGGCTGGTCATGTGTTCCAGCTTGCGGGCGCCATAGCCGACTTCTTCCATGATTTCCCGGTTTGCCGCATCGAGGATGGCCTCATCCTTTTCGATCTTGCCCTTCGGAAGGGCCAGTTCATAACGATGCACGCCAGCGGCGTATTCGCGGATCATCAGCACGGTGTCGTCATTCAGCATCGGTACGATCAGCACTGCACCGCCTGATGAACCGACCAGTCGCTCGTAGCAGACTTCGGTGCCGTTGGCGAAGCGCAGGTCGCGTTGCTCGACACGAAAAAACCGCGTGCGGGCGATGATTTTGGCGTCGAGGACTTCGGGTGTCTTGCGCATAGGTGGGGATGATAGGCCTTGCGGGCTGCTCTATATGTCGGTAATAGTAACGTGATGTATAGCCTTTGGCACGAGTATTTTGAGCGCCGACATTGCGCGCGCCCGAAAAAAAGACTATAAAACCCGCGAAATTGCTGAATTTTGTTTGTTCGGTGATGGCAATCCCATTCCATTTTGTTATCTCTCAGGGAGATTCCCGCTCATGGCAATAAAGAAAAAGGTGGTCAAGAAGTCCGCCGCGAAGAAGAAGGTACCGGCGAAAAAGGCCGTTGCAAAGAAAAAGGTTGTTGCGAAGAAAAAGAGGGCCGCTGCGAAGAAGACAGTTGCTCCGGAGCGTAAGCTGACGGCGATCAAGGAGCGCTACACCAAGACGCAGATTCTTAATGAACTGTCCGAGAACACGGAGCTCAGCAAAAAGCAGGTCATTGCCGTACTGGATGAGCTGGCGGTGCTGATCGAACGTCACATCAAGCCGCGTTCCTGTGGTGAATTCACCCTGCCAGGCCTGCTGAAGGTGAAGACGATAAAGAAGCCGGCTCGCAAGGCGCGCAAAAATGTGCCGAATCCGTTCAAGCCCGGTGAGTTGATGAATGTGGCCGCCAAGCCCGCCAGCACCAAGGTCAAGGTTCTGCCGCTGACCAAGCTGAAGGGCATGGCTTCCAAGTAAGTCTGTTCTAGCCAGTGACGAAGAAGGCGGCCGATGGCCGCCTTTTTTGTGCATACTTTAATTTTTGTAGGAGCGGGCCATGCCCGCGATTGTGAGTTTGGCGGTATTGTCATCGCGGGCATGGCCCGCTCCTACAGACATTGTTTAGCCCGACTGACCGGGTGTGTTTAGGGTGTCGATGGGCCAGCGCGGCCGGCCATCGAAGGCGAGGCCGATTCGTTCACCGGCGCTCAGGCGCAGGGCACCGGCAAAGGCGATCATGGCGCCGTTATCGGTGCAGAAAGCGGGGCGTGGATAAAACACACGGAAGCCTTCCTTTTCGGCATTGGCCTGCAGGCTGTCTCGCAGCTGTCGGTTGGCGCTGACGCCGCCGGCGATTACCAACCGTTGCATGCCGGTCTGTTTCAGTGCGCGGCGGCATTTAATGAGTAACGTATCCACCAGTGCGTCCTGAAAGGCGCGGGCGATGTCGGCACGGGTCTGCGGGGTGTCCGTGTTTTCGCTCGCGGTGTTGACGGCGAAGGTCTTCAGGCCGCTGAAGCTGAAATCCAGTCCGGGGCGGTTGGTCATGGGACGGGGAAAACGAAAGCGCGTTGGGTCGCCGGATTCGGCCAGCCGGGCCAGCGCCGGGCCGCCGGGGTAGTCGAGGCCCAGCAGCTTGGCGGTCTTGTCGAAGGCCTCGCCGGCAGCGTCATCCAGGGTGTCGCCGAGGATCTCGTACTCGCCCACGCCCTTCACCGCCACCAGCAGGGTGTGGCCGCCGGACACCAGCAGGGCGACGAAGGGAAATGCCGGCGTGTCGTCTTCCAATAGCGGTGCCAGCAGGTGGCCTTCCATGTGGTGTACCTCCACTGCCGGCACGCCCCAGGCCCAGGCCAGGCTGCGGCCGATGGCGCAGCCCACCAGCAGGGCGCCGACCAGTCCGGGGCCGGCGGTGAAGGCGATGCCGTTGATGTCGTCCGCCGTGCAGTCGGCATCCGCCAGCACCTGGCGGATCAGCGGCAGGGTCTTGCGCACGTGATCACGCGAGGCCAGCTCCGGCACCACGCCGCCGTAGTCGGCGTGCAGGGCGATCTGGCTGTGCAGGGCGTCGGCCAGCAGGCCCTGTTCGGTATCGTAAATGGCGATGCCGGTTTCATCGCAGGAGGTCTCGATGCCGAGGATTCTCATAGGGGTGCTTCCAATTTTGCATTTCACTCGTGAAGCGGCTAGAATTCCGCGTTCTCCCGCGCATGGGTGCCCTCGCAGGCAGAAGTGGCGCAGGATTGAAAAGCGAATTTTATCACTACTTAGCAGCAAGGATTGGAACACAAATGCCAAACGTCCGTGTCAGAGAAAACGAGCCCTTCGACGTCGCCCTGCGTCGTTTCAAGCGTTCCTGCGAGAAGGCCGGTGTTCTCACCGAAGTTCGTCGCCGCGAATACTACGAAAAGCCCACCCAGGCTCGCCAACGCAAGATGGCTTCCGCCGTCAAGCGTCACCTGAAGAAGATCTCTCGCGAAGTGACACGCCGCAAACGCATGTACTGATTTCGATGGCCGCCCCTTCGTGGGCGGCTTTCCCCTTCTTCCTGATTGACTTCTCCTATGTCTGAACTCAAGCAACAGCTCACCGCTGACATGAAGCAAGCAATGCGCGACAAGGACAAGCCCCGTCTCGGCGTGGTGCGTCTGGCGTTGGCCGCCATCAAGCAGCGTGAAGTGGATGAGCGCGTGGAGTTGGATGACACGCAGGTGCTGGCCGTGCTCGACAAGATGGTCAAGCAGCGCCG
>CAZTPE010000055.1:0-11491 GCA_964614545.1 uncultured Ectothiorhodospiraceae bacterium | reverse complement strand
ACCGTGGTGGCCGATACTGGTGACATCGAATCCATCCAGCAATACCGGCCCAGTGATGCCACCACCAACCCCTCGCTTTTGTACAAGGCGGCGCAGATGCCGCAGTACCAACCGCTGGTGCAGTCGGCCATCGAATACGGCCAGGCCAAGGGCGGCAGCGAAGAACAGCGGCGTCTGCTGACGCTGGACAAGATTGCTGTCAACTTCGGCAAGAAAATCCTTGATATCGTGCCCGGCCGCGTCTCCACCGAAGTGGACGCGCGCCTCTCCTTCGACACCGCTGCCACCATCGCCCGTGCCGAGCAGCTCATCGCCCTGTACCGCGAGGCCGGTGTGGACAGCTCGCGTATCCTGATCAAGATTGCCGCCACCTGGGAAGGTATCCGCGCCGCCGAAGCACTGGAGAAAAAGGGCCTTCACTGCAACCTGACCCTGATGTTCAGTCTTGCCCAGGCCATCGGCGCCGCCGACGCGGGTGCGACGCTGATCTCGCCCTTCGTCGGTCGCATCATGGACTGGTACAAAAAGGCCGAGGGCGTGGACGGCTACGCCGCCGCCGATGATCCCGGCGTCAAGTCCGTTACCACTATTTACCAGTATTTCAAAAAATTCGACTACGCGACGGTCGTGATGGGTGCCAGCTTCCGCAACGTCGATGAAATCACACAACTGGCCGGCTGTGATCTGCTGACCATCGCCCCCGCGCTGATGGAACAACTGCAGGCCAGTGAGGGCGAGCTGCCGCGCCGGCTGTCGCCGGAGATGGCGCGTGAGGCCGATATCGAACGTATCGAACTCAACGAGGCCCGCTTCCGTTGGCTGATGAACGCGGACGCGATGGCCACGGAAAAGCTGGCCGAAGGCATCCGTGGATTTACTGCTGACACGCTGAAACTGGAACAGCTGGTAGAGGATATTGCGCGCCAGAAAGCCGCCTGAATCTGCGTAAAAAGCCCCGCTGCTTGCAGCGGGGCTTTTTTGTGCCTGCGATAAAGCGCTATAAACCGTTATAATCCCCCCTTTTCGCCGAACCCCCAGCTTTCCGGCAATCCAAACACAAGCACCACGGCAAGGCATTTTCCACAAGGTAACAACCATGCGCGTCCTTATTCAAAGCCTTTTAATCCTGTTCACTTTCGGTACCGTACTCAGTGGCTGCAGCGGCCAGTCCGACGCCCCTGCAAGCGCCGCGGGTGGCGCGCCGGCAAAGACCTACAATTGGAAGATCGTTACCACCTGGCCCCCCAATTTTCCCATCTTTCAGGAAGGCGTACAGCGCTTTGCCGATGACGTAAAGACCCTCAGCAATGGTCGTCTGAAGATCAAAGTGTTCGCCGGTGGTGAGCTGGTGCCGGCCCTGCAGGTTTTCGATGCCGTATCGCAGGGCACGGTGGAAATGGGCCACGGCGCGGGCTATTACTGGGCCGGCAAGATGTCCGCCGCGCAGTTCTTCACTGCCGTGCCCTTCGGCATGAATGCCCAGGGCATGAACGCCTGGCTGTCGGCCGGTGACGGGCTGACACTGTGGCGCGAGCTGTATGAACCCCACAACCTGGTGCCCTTCCCGATGGGCAATACCGGTGTGCAGATGGGCGGCTGGTTCAACAAGAAGATCGACTCCGTGGCCGACCTCAAGGGCCTGAAGATGCGTATTCCCGGTCTCGGTGGCAAGGTTTTTGCCAAGGCCGGCGGCACCCCGGTGCTGATGGCCGGCGGCGAGATCTATACCGCCCTGGATCGCGGCACCATCGATGCCACGGAATGGGTCGGCCCCTTCCACGATGAGCGCCTGGGCCTGTATCGCGCGGCCAAATACTACTATTATCCCGGCTGGCATGAGCCCGGCCCGGTGCTGGAGCTGACGGTCAATGCGCAGGCCTACGCCGGCCTGCCGGCGGATCTGCAAAAGGCCATCGAGGTCGCTGCATCCGATACCAATCAGTGGATGCTGAACCAGTTCGAGGCCCGTAATATGCAGGCCCTGCGCCGCCTGAAGGACGAACACAAGGTCCAGGTCCTGCCCTTCCCGGATGACGTGCTGGCTGAATTGCACCGTCTTACCGGCGAGGTGATGGGCGAGGAAGCGGCCAAAGACCCCGCGTTCAAGAAGGTCTACGAAAACTACCGCACCTTCATGATCGACCACGATGAGTGGAGCCAGCTCTCCGAGGCCGCCTACCAACGTGCACGCGGGCAGTAGACGCGGATATAATACTCACCCCCGGCTATCAAATAGGGCTGACGCGCCATGGCGCTGGCTGTACTTTTTCGCCGAGCCATTCACCACCCGCAAGCAAATAGAGGAATCCCATGACTATTGCAGAAAACAAGGTCGTCACCCTGCATTACAAGCTGACCGATAACGAAGGCGCTATCATCGACCAGTCCGACGACGGCAGCTTCCTGTACCTGCACGGCGCGCAGAACATTATCCCCGGGCTGGAAAATGCCCTCACCGGCAAGACCAGTGGCGACGAACTCAGCGTCTCCGTGTCGCCCGAAGAAGGCTATGGCGAGCGCGATGACTCCCGTGTCGCCAGCGTGCCCCGCGACCGCTTCCCTGCCGACGGCGAGATCGAGCCCGGCATGCAGTTCCATGCTCAGAGTCCCGAGGGAGAGATGAACGTGGTGACCGTCACCGAGGTCAGTGACGATACCGTCACCGTGGACAGCAACCACCCATTGGCCGGTGTCCAGCTGAACTTCGAGGTCAAGATCGTCGATATCCGCGACGCCACCGCCGAAGAGCTGGAACATGGGCACGCGCACGGCCCGGAAGGTCATCATCACCACTGAGTGATGTCTTTCAGCGGAACGTAAAAAGGGCCTCTCACTGAGGCCCTTTTTTTGTTACAGCGATTGACGACTATGCCGCGAGAATCTGTAGGAGCGGGCCATGCCCACGATGGTTTTCCTTCCCCACGGAGCTTGCCGTTTCGGACATTGTGGAGCGGCTTCAGCCGCGAATAGTGGCTGGTTTTATTCGCGGCTGAAGCCCCCACAGGATAACTCTCTTCCTTCCAGCAATCGCGGGCATGGCCCGCTCCAGTTGCTTCTTTTCAGTGGGGCGGCTCAGCGCAGGGGCGCAAGTTGGCCGGTCTCGCGATAGCGCAGATAATCGGAGAGGATCAGGGCATGGTCGAAGGCCAGCGCCGTCGGCAGCTGCTCGGGCAGAAAGGCCTGCACATGGGCGGCATCGTCGGCGGCGCGCGGTTCGCCGCTGGCCTCGGCCACATACACCGGGCTGATGGTGTGGCCGCGCGGGTCGCGGGCCGGGTCTGAGTAGCAGCCCAGCAGGGCCTTGAGCTGTACCTCAAGAGAGATTTCTTCCCAGGCCTCGCGTATCGCCGCCTGCTCCAGCCGCTCACCGACATCGACGAAACCACCCGGCAATGCCCAGCCATGGGGCGGGTTCTTGCGTTCGATGAGTAGGATGGGACGGCCGGGGCGGTCACTCATCTCGATGATGATGTCCACGGCGACCCGTGGCGTGACGGGGTGAACCATGGCTAGGGGGCGTTAACAATCATTTTGACAGTCCTGCCAGCGCTCATTTTCCACCCAGCAAGGCGGAGCGAGTGCGGTGTGGTTGGCCCACATATGCAAGCGACAACACCGCTGGGTGGAAAATGAACACTGGCCCTTCGGGTTGCGCCTGAAAAAGCGCCATACTGCGTTGTTCGTTGCTCATTTGGAATCACCAAACTTCTCTCCTCACGCCTTGTCTGGCGCTTTTTCAGGCGCAACAGAACTGTCAAAATGATTGTTAACGCCCCCTAGTGCAACACCATGGCGGCAAGTCCGAGGAAGGAAAGAAAACCCACCACGTCGGTGATGGTGGTGAGCACCACGCCACCGGCCAGTGCGGGGTCGATGCCCAGACGCTGCAGCAACAGCGGAATGGTGGCCCCGGCGAGGGCGGCGACGATCAGGTTGATCAGCATCGCTGTGGCAATAATACCGCCGAGTAGCAGGTCGTCAAACCACAGGATGACGATGGCGGAAATGATCAGTGCCCAGGTGAGGCCGTTGAGCATGCCCACCAGCATTTCTTTATTGAGCAGACGGCGGGCGTTACCGCGACTCACCTGACCGAGGGCAATGCCGCGGATCATCAGGGTCAGAGTCTGGTTGCCGGCGATGCCGCCCATGCTGGCGACGATGGGCATGAGAATGGCCAGTGCCACCTGCTTTTCAATGGTGGCACCGAACAGGCCGATTACCCACGAGGCCAGCAGCGCGGTGAGCAGGTTGATGCCCAGCCACACGGTGCGGCGCCGCGAGCTGGTGACCACCGGGGCAAACATATCGTACTCTTCAGACAGACCGGCCATACTCATCAGTGAGTGCTCGGCCTCGTCGCGGATCACGTCCACCACGTCATCGATGGTGATACGGCCGAGCAGCATGCCGTTCTCATCCACCACCGGCGCGGATACCAGGTCGCGTTTTTCGAACAGGGTAGCCACGTCGCGCGCGGACATGTCGGCGGGGATACCGTCCTGACTGCGATCCATCACCTCGGCGACCCGGGTTTCCGGGTCGCTCACCAGTAAGGTGCTGATTGGCAGCAGCCCCAGGTAGCGACCGTGGCGATCGGTGACGATGAGCTGGTCGGTCATCTCCGGCAGTTCGCCGATGCGGCGCAGATAGCGCAGCACCACGTCGAGGGTGATGTCGGCGCGCACGGTGATGGTGTCCGTGTTCATCAGGCCGCCGGCGCTGTCCTCAGGGTAGGACATCACGGCTTCGAGGCGCTGGCGGTGCTGCTTGTCCATGGCGTCGAGCACCTGTTCGGTGACATCGTCCGGGTAGTGGGAGAGGATGTCCGCCAGTTCGTCGGTGTCCAGACCCTCGGCGGCGGCCAGCAGCTCGCTGTTGTCCATATCGCGGATGAGGCGCGCGCGCACGTCGTCGTTGACGTGCACCAGCACGTCGCCCTCATCCTCGGGGTGCACCAGATCCCAGACGATGTCGCGCTGCTCGTGCGGCAGTGATTCCATCAGGTGGGCGATTTCTGCTGGATGCAGGTTCTGCAGTTCGCGCTCGACCTGCGCCAGGGTGCCTTCCTCCAGCAACTGGCTGAAGGCCTGCAGGCGCTCGCGGTTGGTGTCTTGTTCCTGTTCCTGTGGCATGGATCTGGCTCGGCGAAGAATCGCAGGCATTCTACCCTAACAGGCGTTCAATGGGGTGGTGGGCAGCGTTGTGACGGGAAAAGAAATCGTACCGAAAGGGGGGGCTATTCGTCTTCGTCGAAACGGCGTGCGATGAGGTTTTCGAGGGCGTCGAGGGCATCGTTCTCGTCAGTGCCTTCGGCGATCAGGGTCAGCTCGCTGCCCTTGGCCGCCGCCAGCATCATCACGCCGAGGATGCTCTTGGCGTTCACTTCGGCGTGGGCCTTGAGTAGCCTGATCTCGCTCTCGAAGCGCCCCGCAGTAGCCACCAGTTTGGCGGCGGCGCGGGCGTGCAGGCCCAGCTTGTTGACGATGGTGACCTGTCGCTGGCTCATGAGGCCTTCACCGATGACAACATCACACCCTGACGCCCGCCTTCCACGGCGCGCTGCGCCAGTTCGCTCAGCTCCAGTTGTGGGTAATTGAAGACCTTTAGCAGCATGGGCAGATTGAGTCCGGCTACCACTAGCACGTCGTTCTGTTGCGACAGGGTGCAGGCAACATTGCTGGGGGTGGCACCGAACATGTCGGTAAGCACCAGAACGCCGTCGCCGCTGTCCAGCTCGTGCAGTAGGGTCAGGGCCGTGTGCTGCATGGCCTCGGGATCGGAGTCGAAGGGGATGCCGAGGGTGCGGGTGGCCAGCGGGCAGACGCTGAGGGTCTTTGTCGCGATGTCCAACATCACTTCGCCGAGGGCGCCGTGGCTAACCAGAAGTACACCAATAGTCATTGTCTACAGACCTCTGTAAAACAGGCCGTTCAGCCAGCCAGCTCGCGGTGGCGGATCAGTACGTTGTTGTATTGCTGCTGGAACTCCTGTCCCAGCCGTTCGGCCAGGTACACCGAACGATGCTGGCCGCCGGTGCAGCCAATGGCGATGGTCAGATAATTACGGTTATCCGCCTCGAAGCAGGGAATCCAGTTATTGAGAAAACCGCCAACCTGTGCCACAAACTGCTCGACCAGATTTTGTCCCTGGAGGAATTCCGCCACGGCGGCATCACACCCGGTCTGTGCGCGTAGTTTGGGTTCCCAGTGTGGATTGGGCAGGCAACGGGCGTCGAACACGTAGTCGGCATCCATGGGTACACCGTGCTTGAAGCCGAAGGACAGGAACAGGATCGACAGGGTGGATTGTTGCTGGGCCTCGATGCGCGAGCGAATCAGGTCACGCAGCTGGTGGATGTTGCTGTGCGAGGTGTCTGTAAACAGGTCTGCGCGGTCGGCGATGGGGGCCAGCAGCTGGCGCTCATCGCGGATGGCGTCGGCCAGTGGGCGTTGCTCGTCGCTGAGTGGGTGCTTGCGGCGGGTCTCGCTGAAACGCTTCAGCAGAATGGCGTCATCGGCATCCAGATAAAGGATCTGGCATTCCACGCCGCTGGCACGCAGCTGATCGAGAATCTGTGGAAAGCGGTGCAGATCCAGAGCCGGGTTGCGGGCATCGATGCCCACTGCGACGCGCTCGCCGAGATCCTCCGGCAGGGCGCGCATCTTCTCTGCGAAGGCCGGCAGCAGGCCCACCGGCAGATTATCGATGCAGTAGTAGTCCAGGTCTTCCAGTACGTGCAGGGCGGTGGTTTTGCCTGAGCCGGAGGCGCCGCTGATGACGACGAGTTTCATATTGGTGATTTCTGTTCCAGCAATTTGTGCTGTCGATCAATGAAGGCTTGTGGGGCATTGTACCCCTTGCGGCGCAAAATGTGATTCCGCGCCGCCGCCTCCACCAGTACCGCCAGGTTGCGGCCTGGCGCCACAGGGATGGTCACCTGCGGGATGTCGATATCGAGAATGCGTTGTTCCTGGTGGCTGCCGTGCACGCGGTCGAGATGGTGCAGATCCTCGGCCGCCATGCGCTGCAGGCGCACAATGAGGCCCAGATCCTTGGTCTGCTTGATGGCGCTGTCGCCGTACATAGCGCGCATGTCCAGCAGGCCCAGGCCGCGCACTTCGAGAAAGTCCTGCAGCGCCGGTGGACAGCGTCCGCGCACGACCTCCGGGCCAACGCGGGAGAACTCGGGGGCATCATCGGCGATCAGGCGGTGGTTGCGCGTGATCAGTTCCAGCGCCAGTTCGCTCTTGCCGATGCCGCTCTCGCCGGTGATCAGTACGCCCAGACCGTTGACCTCCATGAATACGCCATGTAGCACGGTTTTTTCCGCCAGCTCATCGCCCAAGTAGTGGCGCAGGCAGCCGATCAGCTTGATGCTGCCCAGCGATGAGGACATCAGCGGCGTCTGCGTGGCCTCGGCCTCGCGCAGCAGGTCCGCCGGCGGCGTCAGTCTCTCGGCGATGATAATTGCCGCAGGTTGTGCTTCCAGCAGCTGTCGGATCTGGGCCTGGCGTGCCGGCGCATCGAGGCCATCGAGATAATCGAGTTCGTGCTGACTGATGATCTGCAGCCGGTTGGGATGGATGAGGTTGAGAAAACCCACCAGTGCCTTGCCGGGAGTCTGTGAGGAATTGCCCAGAGTGCGGTCGATGCCATCACGGCCTGCCAACCATTGCAACTGCAGGTGTTGCCCGCGTGACTGAACCAGGGCATTGACCGTGGGAATACTCATGGTCAATGCTGCCGATCCCACTCCAGCAGCAGGTCGTACAGGCTTTGGCTGTCCGGTGCCGTGCGCAGTTGTTCGCGCAGCTCGGCATCGCTGAACATCTTCGCCAGCCGCGCCAGCAGCTGCAGGTGTTCCTCGGTGGATTTTTCCGGTACCAGCAGGGCAAACAGCAGCTGTACCGACTGGCAGTCCATGGCGTCGCAGTCGATGCCCTGTTCCAGTTGTACGAAGGCGCCGAAGGTCTCAGAGGAAGTCTTTATCCGTCCGTGGGGAATCGCCACACCATGGTCGATGGCCGTGGTGCCCAGACGTTCGCGCGCCAGCAGGCTGTCGAAGATGTCGACGGCCGGCACGCTCAGGGGAGAATTTTCAGCGAGGATCTCGCTCAAGGTTTCCAGGGCGCGCTTCTTGCTGCCGGCCTGAACATGGCCGACAACGCGCTCGGGAGTCAAAATGTCTGCAAGTTGCATGGTCTGTAAACTGCTTAAAAAGTCATTATGATGACCCTGCGCGGCGTCCGTAAAGTGGGCATCCGCGCAGGGCTGCTCAGGGCTGGCTTATTCTTCCGCCAGTGGAATTTTCTTCAGCGAACCTTCACTGCGGTGATGGTCGGTGATTTTCTCCTTGTGCTTCTTGATCTGGCGATCCAGCTTGTCAACCAGGGCATCGATGGCCGCGTACATGTCCTCGTCTTCTGCATTGGCGTGCAGACTGGTGCCATTGACGTTGATGGTGGCCTCTGCTTTCTGGCGTAGTTTTTCAACGCTGAGTACGGCGTGCACGTTGGTTACCTTGTCGAAATGTCGCTCCAGACGCTCCAGCTTACCCGTGATGTAATCACGGAGTGCGGGGGTAACATCGAGATGTTGACCGGTAACGTCGATTTGCATGATGGACTCCTTTGGTTAGGTGTTTATCCAACTCGGCATGTTCGGGAGCTGCTGATTAAGTCTGGGCTGAAGATTATTGTTCATGACTTGGTTGTTCATGACTTGATCAGAGGTTCCTTAGGTAAGGCATTTGCGTTCGTTGGACGGTGCGATTGACATGGCCTCGCGGTATTTGGCTACCGTGCGTCGGGCCACGTTGATGCCCTGTTCACCGAGCAGCTGGGCCAGCTTGTTATCGCTGAGTGGCTTGCCCGGATTTTCCGCGGCGATGAGTTTTTTCAGGATCGCGCGGATGGCGGTGGCGGAACATTCACCACCACTTGCCGTGCCCACGTGGCTGGAGAAGAAATACTTCAACTCGAAAATACCACGCGGGGTGTGCATGTACTTTTTGGTGGTGACGCGGGAGATGGTGGATTCATGCATCTCCACCACCTCGGCGATGTCGTGCATCACCATGGGTTTCATGGCTTCTTCACCGTAATCGAAAAAGCCGCGCTGGCGCTCGACGATACAGTTGGACACCTTGAGCAGGGTCTCGTTACGGCTGCGCAGGCTCTTCAGGAACCAGCGTGCTTCCTGCAGGCTGTTCTTCAAAAATGCGGCGTCCTTGGTGCCGTTTTGTTTCGCCATGCCGGCGTAAAGGCTGTTGATGGCGATCTTTGGGGCAATGTCTGGATTCAGCTCCACCCGCCACTGGCCCTTGATCTTTTTCACGAATACGTCGGGAATAATGTACTCCGGCGGCGTGGAGGCGATTTGCCCGCCGGGGCGCGGATTGAGGGTCTGGATCAGCTGAATGACCTGTTGCAGCTTGTCCTCATGCAGTTTCATGCGACGTTTCAGGGTGTGGAAATCACGCTTGGCGAGTAGACCAAAATACTCGTCGACGATCAGTCTCGCCTCCGCCAGCCAGGGTGTGTCGGCGTCGTAGTAGCGCAGTTGCAGCAGCATGCTCTCTTGCAGGTTGCGGGCCGCCACGCCGGGGGGATCAAAGTCCTGCACCCGGTTCAGCACCGCTTCCACCTCGTCCAGTTCGATATCCAGCTCTTCCTGCAAGGACTGATGAACCTCTTCGCAGCTGCTGGTGAAATAGCCGTCGTCGTCCACGGCGTCGATGAGGGTGGTGGCAATGATGCGGTCGGTATCGTTGAAGGGGGTGAGGTTGAGTTGCCATTGCAGGTGGTCCTGCAGGCTCTCGCCAGTACTGGCGGGCTGCTCGAAATCGCTGAACTCGCTATCCTGCGCGCCGCGCGTAACCGGCGTATAACTCTCGTAGGTATCTTCCCAGTCGCTGTCCACGGGGAGGTCATTGGGCATGTCCTCGCTCTGACTGTCTGCGGCCCGTTCACTGGTATGTTCCGCTGGCGCCGGGTTTTCCTCGTGCATCCCGCTGTCTGCGGCAGGCTCTGTGGCCGATAGTGCCGTGCCCTCGGCGGCCGTTTCGCCATCGGCCGCACCCTCTTCCACCACTTCTAGCATGGGGTTGGATTCGAGGGCTTCCTGGATTTCGGTCTGCAGTTCCAGAGTGGAGAGCTGTAGCAAGCGGATGGCCTGCTGCAACTGCGGTGTCATGGTAAGTTGCTGGCCAAGCTTAAGCTGGAGGGTTTGTTTCATCGACTGCGTAGATTTTCCCCGGGGTTTGTTTTGATTCTACCCCAATACAGGCGTGTTGCTAGTAAAAACGGCTGCGCAACGGAATTGTTGAGCAGGCTGCCTATATATTGCTCAGAGCCGGAAGTCCTCACCCAGGTATACTTCGCGTACCTGGCGGTGCTGAAGGATCTCCTCCGGTGCACCCTGTGCGATGACCTCGCCTTCACTCATAATGTAGGCACGTGAGCAGATTCCCAAGGTCTCACGCACATTATGATCGGTAATCAGCACGCCGATGCCGCGCTCGATGAGGTGGCGGATGATTTTCTGAATGTCCAGCACCGAGATGGGATCGACACCGGCAAAGGGTTCATCGAGCAGGATGAAGGCGGGCTCGGTGGCCAGGGCACGGGCGATCTCCACCCGCCGCCGCTCGCCGCCGGACAAACTCATGCCCAGTGAGTCGCGGATGTGGGTGACGCTCAGCTCCTGCAGCAGTTCCTCCAGTTTGGCCTGCTGTTGCTGGCGGCTGAGATCAGCGCGGGTCTGCAGGATGGCGAGCAGATTGTCGGCTACGCTCAGCTTGCGGAATACCGAGGCCTCCTGCGGCAGATAGCCGATGCCCAGGCGCGCGCGCGCATGCAGAGGATAAGGGGTGATGTCCTGCCCGCCGAGCAGGATCTGTCCCCTGTCGGCCTTGACCAGCCCCACGATCATGTAAAAGCTGGTGGTCTTACCGGCGCCGTTGGGGCCCAGCAGGCCCACCACCTCGCTACGTTCCACGTTGAGTGAGACCGACTTCACCACCTGCCGGGCGCCATAGCGCTTGGCCAGTTCCTTGATCACCAGTCCGCTGCCGGTGGCCGCCACAGGGGCCGGGGTTGTTGATGGATGACGCATGCCGGCTCAGCGTTGATCGTTTTCAGGCGACGGTGATTCGGCCTTGGGCTGGATCGTCACCTTGACCCGCTGACTGCCATCTTCGGCCTGTGCCGCGGTGACACGCTCCCGCTGCATGTCGTACTCGATGCGCTGGCCGCTAAAGCGGTTGCCGCCCTGGGTGAGCCAGGCCTGGTCCTGCAACAACAGATGTTCGTCATCGGCCCGGTAATCCAGCCGCCGCGCCTCGCCGTGGATTTCTTTCTCTCCCTCGCGCTGCTGACGGAAGCGCACCGGCTCACCCGTGGCGACGATACGCTGCAACGCATCCTCTTCAGTGTATACCGTGACCTCATCGGCACGGATCTGCATTCCGCCCTGGGTAATGACGACA
>CAZTPE010000054.1:0-11612 GCA_964614545.1 uncultured Ectothiorhodospiraceae bacterium | reverse complement strand
AAAATGCGGTCGAAGGGGCCGATCACGGCGCGGCTGGCGGGGACGAAACTGCCGGTGTAGGCGAGCAGGGTGATCAGCGCGGTCTGGCGCATGTAGGTGGACTTGCCGCCCATGTTGGGGCCGGTGATGACCAGCATGCGGCGCTGCTCGTCGAAGCGCACGTCGTTGGGGATGAAGGGATCATTGAGCACCTGCTCCACCACCGGGTGCCGCCCACTTTCAATCAACAGGCCCGGCGTGCCGCTCATTTCCGGCTGACACAGGTTGAGACTTTCCGCGCGTTCCGACAGGTTGGCCAGGGCGTCCAGTTCGGCTAGTGCCGCCGCCGAGTCCTGCAGGGCGGGAAGATACTCCGCCAGATAATCGAACAATTCCTCGTACAGGGCCTTTTCGCGTGCCAGGGCACGTTCACTGGCGCTCAGGGCCTTGTCTTCAAAGGCCTTGAGTTCGGGCGTAATGTAGCGCTCCGCACCTTTCAAGGTTTGTCGACGGACATAGTCGGCGGGCACCTTGTCGGCGTGGATACGGCTGATTTCGATGTAATAGCCGTGCACGCGGTTGTAGGCGACTTTCAGTGCGCTGATGCCGGTGCGTTCGCGCTCGCGGGTTTCCAGGTCTAACAGGAATTGGCCGGCGTCTTTTTTGATCGAGCGCAATTCATCCAGTTCTTCGTCGAAGCCGGGGGCGATGACACCGCCGTCGCGGATCAGTACCGGCGGCTCTTCGATGATGGCGCGGACGAGTAATTGGTGCAGTTCGGGGTATTCGCCGATGCGTGCGTCGATGCCTTCCAGTGTGCTGCAGTCCTGACCAGTGAAGATGCCGGTGAGCGTGCTGCGCAGGCCGGGCAGGCGGCCGAGGGTGGTGCGCAGTTGGGCGAAATCACGCGGCCGTGCGCTGCGAATGGCAATGCGGGCGAGGATGCGTTCGACATCACCGACACTGCGCAGAGTTTCCTGCAGGTCTTCGAAGTGCCGCTGTTCCAGCAGTACCGCCACGGCCTGATGGCGCTGGCGCAGTGGTGTGTGATCGGCCAACGGGCGATTGATCCAGCGCCGTAGCAGGCGGCTGCCCATGGGTGTGCTGGTGCGATCCATGACCCAGGCGAGGGTGTGTTCGCGGCCACCGCTGAGGTTGCTTTCCAGTTCCAGATTGCGGCGACTGGCGGCATCGAGCACGATACTGTCTTCGCGTCGCTCCACGTGCAGGGCGCGGATGTGCGGCAGGGCGGTACGCTGGGTGTCCTTGACATATTGCAGCGCACAACCGGCGCTGGCGATGGCCAGATTCAGGCCATCGCAGCCGAAGCCGGACAGGTCACGGGTGCCGAACTGCTGGGTCAACAGGCGTAGGGCGGTGTCCAGCTCGAAGTGCCACGGGGCCTGTTGGCGCAGGCCGCTGCGTTCGCCGTCGATGGGCACGGCGGCGTCTTCGTCGACCAGTAGCTCGGCCGGGTTGAGGCGCTCGATCTCGCCATTCAGGGCCTCATGGCCTTCCACCTCAAATACCGAAAAACGACCGCTGCTGACATCCAGTGCGGCGATGCCGTAGCGGCCCTGCTCGCCGGTGACGGCAACCACGAGGCTGTCACGACGTTCTTCCAGCAGCGCCTCGTCGGTAACCGTGCCGGGGGTGACGATGCGCATGACCTTGCGTTCCACCGGCCCCTTGCTTTTGGCCGGGTCGCCGATCTGTTCGCAGATGGCGACGGATTCGCCCAAGCGCACCAGTTTGGCGAGATAACCATCGGCGGCGTGGTAGGGGATGCCGGCCATGGGGATGGGTTCGCCATTGGACTTGCCGCGTGCGGTGAGAGTGATGTCCAGCAGGCGCGCGGCCTTGCGGGCATCGTCGAAGAACAGTTCGTAGAAATCGCCCATGCGGTAGAACAGCAGGGTGTCCGGGAAGTCGGCCTTGATGCGCAGAAATTGCTGCATCATGGGGGTGTGTTGGGATGTCTTTTTATTGTTGGCGGGCATAGTTTTTGGTGTATGGGCAGCGGGTAATTTGCATTTTTTAACAGATGCTACTGCTTCGGCGTGATCTTTGTTTCTTGCCAGGACCAGGTTGTCACTCCAGAAGTCTAATGTCCTGCCGGGGTAGATTATTCCGAAGCTCTTGTAGGCGCGTCTTCAAGCGTGACAGCCACTTTACATGCTGGATGGTCGCGTCTGAAGGTGCTCCTACAATGCTGGGCATTTCTGTTTTATGGGGTACGACATCGCGGGCAAGGCCTGCTCCTACAAATAGTCTCAGGCTTCGATGGGCGTGTCGGGGCTGTTGCCCCAGTCGGACCAGGAGCCGGGGTAGCCCTTGATGTTCGGATAGCCGAGTACTTTCAACACGAAGTAAGTCAGTGCCGAACGGTGATGGGTCTGACAGTAAGTGATCACGGTTTTGTCGGTGGTGATACCCTTGCCTTCGAGCAGGGCACGCAGGTCCATTTCGGGCTTCAGGCGCATATTGCGTGACTTGTCCATGACCTCGAACCAGTCGATGTTAATGGCACCGGGGATGTGGCCGCCACGTTCGGCGAATTTCTTTTTACCACTGTATTCCTGAGGGGAACGGGCGTCCCACAGCACCACGCTGGGGTCGTTCAAATGGCTGAGGATGTAGTCGCGGCTGGCCAACGGGGCATCGGTGATGTTGACCGGGTATTCACTCTGCACCGGGTGGTGTGCGGTGATTTCCAGCGAGTGACCTTCGTTGGTCCAGCTGAACAGGCCGCCGTTGAGCAGTGCGCCTTTCTTGTGGCCGACGGTATCCAGTGTCCACAGAAAGCGCGCCGCGCGACCACCACCTTCGTCATCGTAGGCGACGACTTGGGTTTTCGGGGTGAGACCGATGCTGGAAAAAATATTGCCGAGGCTGGTGGCATCCGGCAGCAGGCCCATGCGCGGCTTGTCCAGGCGTACAATCTGCGAGTAGTCAAGATGCACCGCAGCGGGGATGTGGCCCTTGGCAAAGGTTTCTGGCTTGCACAGGTCGACCACCAGCAGGCCGTCGCGGCCGAGTTGTTGTTCCAGTCGTTCGGGTTCGATGACGAGGGGCATGCTTTTCATGGGCTATCTTCTTTTCTACGTTATTTTACTTCTTCGGGTTTGGGGGGCTCGCCGGGCTGTGCGAGATTGCTGCCAGGGGTGACGCCGGAGAGGCGCATCTGCAGGCGCATATTACTCATGGAGTCGGCATAGGCAAGGGCGGTTTCCTCGCTGATACGACCCTCGACATACAGCTCGTACAGCGACTGGTCCATGGTGCGCATGCCGGCGTTGGCGTCTTTTTCCATCACGTCCACCAGTGAGACGAAATCACCGCGGCGGATGAGATCGCGCACGCGCGAGGTGGAGAGCAGCAGCTCCACGGCCACGGTGCGCCCACCTTCGATGGTGGGCACCAGCACCTGCGAGATCACGGCCTTAACGTTCTGCGCCAGGGTGATGTAGAGCAGGTCGCGCTTTTCCTGTGGGAACATGTTGACGATGCGCTCGAAGACCTGGCTGGCATTGTTGGCGTGCAGGGTGGCCAGGCACAGATGGCCGGTATCGGAGAACTCCAGCACGTCTTCCATGATTTCGTGTTCGCGAATCTCGCCGATCATCAGCATGTCCGGCGACTGGCGCAGGGCGTTGATGAGGGCCTTGTGATAGGAGTTGGTGTCGACGCCGATTTCGCGCTGATTTACCACCGACTGCTTGTGCTGCAGGATGTATTCGATGGGGTCTTCGACGGTGATGATGTGGCTGATGGTGTTGCTGTTGCGGTGGTTGATCATCGCCGCCAGAGTGGTGGACTTGCCGGCACCGGACGGACCGACCACCAGGATCAGGCCGCGCTTGAGCATCACCAGATCCTGCAGCATGTCGGGCACGCCGAGGGTGTCGAAACCGGGTACCTCAAAGGGCACGGCGCGGATCACCATGCTGATCTCGCCGCGCTGGTGGAATACGTTGAAACGGAAGCGGCCGATGCCGGGCACGGTGTAGCCGAGGCTGATCTCCAGTTCTTCCTCGAAGGCCTCGGCATGCTCCTTGCGCATCACCAGTTTGGCCATCTGATCCGTCATGCCCGGCGCCAACGGCTGAATGGGGTGGGGTTGCAGGGCACCGTTGATACGGAAGGCGGGGGGGGATCCCGTACTCAGGAACAGATCCGAGGCGCCACTGGACACCATTTCTTTTAACAGTTTGGAAAGAAGCTCCATGGCCGTGTTATTACCTTTGCGTGCCGGAGAAAATGGGAGCCTGGCATCAGGCGCAGGCCGGAAGCGGTGAGTGTAACAAAATTTGCGGCCCGGATTGGGCGACGGCGTATTGAACCTAATATTAATCAGCTGAACCCACTCGGCACCTGCTCTTGTGTCGCCTACCAGCAGTTCCAGGCCACCACAGAGACACGGAATGGCCATCCATTCCGTGCGCACAGCGCACGCTACGGGCAGGTGTAGTGTGTGCTGTGCGCACGGCGGCATAGACTCATTTAGATTGAAGGTGAGAGCTCGCCGCGGGGTGAGCGAGGGTGGTCAGGCGGTTTTTTTCAGCAGGGTTTCATGCAGGATAATGACGTTTTCAGTCTTGCGTCCCGGGCGGGCGACCGCTGACTCGACAGGCGCCGGGGGCGGGGTAATGGAGAGAATCTCGAACTGGCTGCCCGAGCCCTGAAAGGCCAGCATCAGGGTGAATTCCTCCAGGCGGTCGAGTCCGTCGTGCAGGGCCAGTTCCAGTGCCTGGTGATCTCGTTTTGAGGTGCTGTTGGGGACGCCGTTCACATGACCGTTCTCGTGTGATGTTGTCCTTAACTTCGGCGTTGTCACGCGGAAACTTGAGTGCTGGCTGTAGGGTGGGCTCCGCCCACCAGGGGAGTATTGGCAAGAACGCCCGGTGGGCAGTGCCCACCCTACGGTTTGTTGTTCAGCGCAGGAGGTCTTCCGTCAGGTGTGGGCGAATGGCCTGCAGGATGGCCTTGAAGACCTTGGGACTACCGGCCACCACGTTACCGCTGTCGAGGTACTCGTTGCCGCCGCCGAAGTCGCTCACCAGACCGCCGGCTTCCTGCACCAGTAGCGCGCCGGCGGCGGTATCCCAGGGACTGAGACCGATTTCCCAGAAACCATCGAGACGCCCGGCTGCCACGTAGGCCAGATCCAGCGCCGCGGAACCGGGACGGCGGATGCCGGCGGTCATGGGGAACAGGGCGCGGAAGGTGGCCAGATAGGCATCGAGGTGTTGCTGTTGCTTGAACGGAAAACCGGTACCGAGCAGGGCGCCGTCCAGTCCACGGCGCTTGCTGACGCGGATACGGCGGTCATTGAGTTGTGCGCCGGCGCCACGGCTGGCGGTGAACAGCTCCTGGCGTACGGGGTCGTAGACCACCGCCTGCTCCAGTCGGCCGCGTACCTTGAGGGCGATGGAGACGGCGAACTGGGGAAAGCCATGTAGGAAATTGGTGGTGCCGTCCAGCGGGTCGATGATCCACTGGTATTCGGGGTTATTGCTCTGCTCGCCGCTTTCCTCGGCGAGGATGCTGTGATCGGGAAAGGCGTCGCGCAGGATCTCGATGATGATCTGCTCGGCCTGCTGATCCACTTGGCTGACGAAGTCGTTGGGGGCCTTGGTAACGATGTCGAGACGGTCGATGTCGTCGGCGGAGCGGGCGATGTGATTGCCGGCACGGCGTGCGGCGCGAACCGCGATATTGAGCATGGGATGCATAGGATTTCTGTGTTGGTTTTTGCTGCGGGAAAGGCGGCGCGACTTTAGCAGAATTGGTCCGCCATTGCACTTCCGCCGTGCCGTGGCAAGCGGTGGTTTCACAAGCGCGGAGACTCGGGTAAGGTGTGCGCGATGTTGAACCTAGATTAATCAGTTGACCGCTTCGAGGTAAGTCATAAGTGTATGGTCATCAACGAATTCACCTGAAAGCCAGACTTCACCTGCCGGGTGAGGACGCTACGACCTGCCCAGCAGCTCTGAGTGCCCGCCTGACTATGCAAAAAAACTCGTTAAGGAACAAAGCCATTAACTCATTTTTTTGCTACGTCAGACGAACACTCAGAACCACTGGGCAGGCCATTCAACTGATTAATCTAGGTTGAACAGGGTCAGAATAGTCTTGGTGGATACCTCCCACCCCGGGAACATCGGCGCGGTGGCGCGGGCGATGAAGAACATGTGCCTAAGCCAGCTGTATCTGGTGCAGCCGCAGCAGTTTCCCCATGCCGAAGCGACGGCGCGTGCCTCCGGCGCCGATGATCTGTTGGCCTCGGCGGTGGTGTGTGATTCGTTACCGGATGCGCTGGCGGGTTGTGGGCTGGTGGTGGGCGCCAGCGCGCGTCTACGGCATCTGAAGCTGCCTCAGTGGGATCCGCGCCAGTGTGCAGAACGGGTGGTCGAAGAGGCCCGGCAGCGGGACGTGGCGATTATCTTTGGTCGCGAGCACTCAGGGCTGACCAACGAAGAACTGGCACTGTGCCATTATCTGATGCATATCCCCAGCAATCCGGACTATAGTTCGCTGAATATCGCTGCTGCGGTACAGGTCGTCACCTATGAGCTGCAGATGGCGAGTGGCCCACCGGGTGTGGAGACAGTCGAGAGTGAATCGGAGCCACCGGTCAGCGCCGACGAGATGGAGCGTTTTTATGCCCACCTGCGTGAGACCCTGGTGGATATCGGCTTTCTCAATCCGGACAACCCGCGAGTGATGATGCGCCGTCTACGGCGCCTGTTTAATCGCGCCCGCCCCAATCAGGTGGAGATGAATATTCTCCGTGGCATCCTCACCGCCAGCCAGAAGCCGCGTCCGCGGCCACAAAAATAATTTCGTAGTTGCATGTAGGGGTATTATACTCCTGTTCAGCCTACCTTCAGGGTAGGGTATTACTGTTCATATGTTGAGTGTTTCAGACGGGAACATGTTTAAACAGATTCGTGAAGACATCCGCTGCGTGTTTGACCGCGACCCGGCGGCACGCACCATTTTCGAGGTGCTGACCACCTATCCGGGGGTGCACGCGTTGATGTTCCATCGCCTGAGCCACGGCCTCTGGCGCCTGGGGCTGCGCTGGCTGGCGCGCTGGATTTCCGCCCTTAGCCGCTGGCTGACGGGTATCGAGATCCACCCCGGCGCCCGCATCGGCCAGCGCTTTTTCATCGATCACGGCATGGGCGTGGTGATTGGCGAGACGGCGGAGATCGGTGATGACTGCACCCTCTACCACGGCGTCACCCTGGGTGGCACCAGTTGGGAGAAGGGCAAGCGCCATCCCACCCTGGGCAACAACGTGGTGGTAGGCGCCGGTGCCAAGGTGCTGGGGCCGATCATCCTTGGCGATGGTGTGCGGGTAGGCTCCAATTCGGTGGTGGTGAAGGACGTGTTGTCCGGCGCCACCGTGGTGGGCGTGCCGGGGCGGGTGGTCTGCCCGGATCGTTCCGAGGCCGAGCGTCGCCGCCACGCCACCGCGCAGAAGCTGGGTTTCGACGCCTACGGCGCCACCCAGGATGCGCCGGACCCGGTGGCTAATGCCATCAACAGCCTACTGGATCATGTGCATGTTATGGACAGCAAGATGGAAACCATGTGCGCTGCGCTCAAGCGCCTGGATGCCGAATATGCGGATGTTGCCCTGCCTGAACTGGGCGATTGCAGCATTTCGGACGCCATCGCAGAGGTAGAGGATGTTACCGAAGCGATGGGCGGCACGGATGCAAAGCGCGAAAAAATGGATGAGTCGAATTAACTTGACTTCATTGCTTGGTTATAGATAATAACCAAGTAGTAAGATAAGGTATTGGCTCGATCAAGCGAAGGGGTGCACATATGCTTGTGTTGCCCGGTTAATCACAAGGGACAGGCATGCGGTATGTGCCGAGCCTGATGTTCAATGCCGCAGGAGAGAGATTGATGAGACTGACAACCAAGGGTCGTTACGCCGTAACCGCAATGCTGGATTTGGCGCTGCACGCCACCGACCGGCCGATTACGCTGGCGGATATCTCCCAGCGCCAGGGTATCTCCCTGTCCTATCTGGAACAGCTGTTTTCCCGTCTGCGCAAACAGGGGTTGGTGATCAGCGCCCGCGGGCCGGGCGGCGGCTACCGTCTGAGCCGTGCTGCCGATGAAATCAATGTGGCGGCCGTCATCACCGCGGTGGATGAAAAGGTTCACGTCACCAAGTGTGAAGGACGCGGCGACTGCCAGGATGGCGAAGCCTGCCTGACCCACGAACTGTGGTGTGACCTCAGTGCACAAATCTATAACTTCCTCGATGGCATCACCCTGGGCCAGCTGGTGAAACGGGAATTCGTGCAGGAAGTCAATCTGCGTCAGGAGCGGCAGGTCGCCGGCCTGCGCGGCTGACACCCTGCGGGCATTGGCATGGCGATCTATCTGGATCACAACGCAACCACCGCGCTCGACGAGCGCGTGCTGCAGACCATGCTGCCGTATCTTTGCGAGGAATACGGCAACCCGTCCAGCCTCCATCAGCCGGGCCGGCGCGCACGTGCAGCGCTGGATACGGCCCGAGAACAGGTGGCGGCGCTGGTCAACGCACACCCCTCACAAGTGGTCTTTACGAGCGGTGGCACCGAGGCCAATAATCTGGCCCTCAAGGGTGTGGCCACGCGTTGCGCCCCCGGCCTGCTGGCGCTGAGCGCCGCCGAGCATGCCTCGGTGATGGGTCCGGCGCAGGCCTTGGCCCGTCAGGGTTGGCAACTGGAACATGTGATGCTGGATGGCAGCGGCCGGCTGGATGGCGACTCGCTGCAGAGCGTTTTGGACAGTTGCCCGGCCCTGCTGGCGCTGATGATGGCCAACAATGAGACCGGCGTGCTGTTCGACGTCGCCGGCGTGGCAGCGGCGACCCGCGAGGCAGGCACGGTGCTGTTGGTCGACGCGGTGCAGGCGGTGGGTAAGCTGCCGGTTGATTTTGCCGCCAGCGGCGCCCATTTAATGAGTCTGTCGGCGCACAAGATCTACGGCCCCAAGGGTGTCGGTGCCCTGATCGTCGACAAGGCGCTGGACATCGAGCCGCTGCTGCACGGCGGCGGGCAGGAGAAGGGCCGCCGCGCCGGTACCGAGAATGTCGCCGCCATCGCCGGTTTCGGCAAGGCAGCGGAGCTGGCACTGGCCGAACTGGAACAGCGGCGCACGCATATGCGCGAACTGCAGCGGCACCTGGAGCAGCGCCTGCGGGCGGAGATAGCGAAGATTGTGTTGTTTGGCGCGGAGGCGGAACGCCTGCCGAACACCACCTATTTCGCCATCCCCGGCATCGATGGTGAGACCCTGCTCGGTACCCTCGATCAGGCCGGGATGGCGGTGGCCAGCGGCTCTGCCTGTGGCAGTGGCGACGTCGATCCCAGCCATGTGCTGCTGGCGATGGGGGTGGAGCACGGACTGGCCAGCGCCGCGGTGCGGGTCAGCCTGGGCAAGGATTCACGCCGCGAGGAGATCGACGCCTTTGTCGACCAGCTCAAGACGCAAGTGAAGACATTACAGAGTTTCGGTTCTCTGGCCTGTGCCTGAGTTGCCGTCGACAAACGAAATTGCAGGCTATTTGCAGGATTAAGGGGTACCGATGAGCAGCACCAGAAAACGTCCCATTTACATGGATTACGCGGCTACCACGCCGATGGATCCGCGCGTCGCTGAAAAGCTGAACCAGTTTCTGACCCCGGACGGCGAGTTCGGCAATCCGGCCTCGCGTTCCCACGTCTACGGCTGGCATGCCGAGGAGGCGGTGGAGATGGCCCGCCAGCAGGTCGCTGATCTGGTTGGCGCCAATCCCAAGGAGATCGTCTGGACCTCCGGCGCCACCGAGTCCGACAACCTGGCCATCAAGGGTGTGGCGCATTTCCATGTTAAAAAGGGCAAGCACATCGTCACCAGCAAGACCGAGCACAAGGCGGTGCTGGACAGCTGCCGCCAGCTGGAGCGCGAGGGCTTCGAGGTCACCTATCTCGATCCCGAAGCCAATGGTCTCATCGACCTGGGCAAGCTGGAAGCGGCGCTGCGCGACGACACCATCCTGGTGTCCATCATGCACGTCAACAACGAGCTGGGGATCATCCAGGACATCGCCGCCATCGGCGAGTTGACCCGCGCGCGCAAGATCCTGTTTCATGTCGATGCCGCACAAAGCGCCGGCAAGCTGCCCATCGATCTGGCGACCCTGAAGGTGGATCTGATGTCTTTCTCCGGGCACAAAATCTACGGCCCCAAGGGCATCGGCGCCCTCTATGTGCGCCGCAAGCCGCGCGTGCGTCTGGAGGCGCAGATGCACGGCGGTGGCCATGAGCGCGGCATGCGCTCCGGCACCCTGGCCACCCACCAGATTGCCGCCATGGGGGAGGCCTTTCGTATAGCCAATGAGGAGATGGAGGCCGAGCAGGCCCGTCTCAGCGCCCTGCGTGATCGCCTGTATAATGGACTTAAGGATATGGAAGAGGTCTACGTCAATGGCGACCTCGAGCATGGCGTGCCCAATGTGCTCAATATCAGTTTCAATTTTGTCGAGGGTGAATCGCTGATCATGGCGCTGAAGGATTTGGCGGTGTCATCCGGTTCCGCTTGCACCTCGGCCAGCCTGGAGCCGTCATACGTGTTGCGCGCCCTGGGCCGCAGTGACGAGCTGGCGCACAGTTCCATCCGCTTCAGCATCGGCCGCTTTACCACCGAGGAAGAGGTCGACTACACCATTGAACACGTGCGCGGGGCCATCGGCAAGCTGCGCGAACTGTCTCCGCTGTGGGACATGTACAAAGACGGCATCGACCTGTCGCAGGTCAAGTGGGCGGCACACTGAGGTCTTTTCTCAGGATTCCGCAAGCCGCGCAAACGAACAGAAGAGGTAAGATATCATGGCATACAGTGACAAGGTCCTGGACCATTACGAAAATCCCCGCAACGTCGGCAACATGGACGCCGAGGATGAGAACGTCGGCACCGGCATGGTGGGCGCGCCCGCCTGCGGCGACGTGATGCGCCTGCAGATCAAGGTCAATGACGAGGGCGTCATTGAGGACGCGCGCTTCAAGACCTACGGCTGCGGTTCGGCCATCGCCTCCAGCTCCCTGCTCACCGAGTGGGTGAAGGGCAAGACCCTGGATGAGGCCGGCAAGATCAAAAACACCGAGCTGGCCGAAGAGTTGGCTCTGCCGCCGGTGAAGATCCACTGCTCGGTGCTGGCCGAGGACGCCATCAAGGCCGCTATCGAGGACTTCCGTGGCAAACAGGGCGACAAGGCCGAGTCGGCCTGAGGCGGCAAGCAGCTATGGCAATTACACTGACCGATGCCGCCGCCGCGCGTATCAAGGCCTTTCTCGAAAACCGTGGTAGCGGCTGTGGCCTGCGCCTGGGGGTGAAGACCAGCGGCTGTTCCGGCATGGCCTATGTGCTGGAATTCGCTGACCAGGCCGAGGCGGAAGACTCGGTGTTCGAAGACAGGGGGGTGAAGATCATTATCGACCCCAAGAGCCTGGTGTATCTTGATGGCACCGAGCTGGACTATGCCAAAGAAGGTCTGAATGAGGGTTTCAAGTTCAACAACCCGAACGTCAAGGACAGCTGCGGCTGCGGCGAAAGCTTTACCGTTTGATGCAATCCGG
>CAZTPE010000053.1:9857-11734 GCA_964614545.1 uncultured Ectothiorhodospiraceae bacterium | reverse complement strand
GCTTCCTTTTTGTCCACGGCATGCTGTCGCGGATGACATTCAATGCACAGCTCGGCGTTGGCCAGCGGCAGCACGGTCATCGCATCGCCCTCACCGCCATGAATCTGGTGACAGCTCTGACACGTCATTCGCGTCTGCGCGTCCAGTGTGCCGCCCCGCTGCCCGAGGCGCTCCGGCAGGCCCTTGTGTAGGTGTTCATCGCGGGCATAATTGCGGCGCTCGACGGCCCCCTCGGGCGGTGCCTTGAGATAGATACCCACCGGGTGGTTGACACCGCGCGGCGGGTGTTCGGGATCGAGGCGGCTGGCCAGCTTCGAGGCATGGCACTGCTGGCAAAGATCGCCGTCACGGTTCGGCACGCGCAGCCAGGGATTGCCGTGCGCGGCATGCAGGGTGGCCTGACCTTCCATCGCCTGCCCGTGCGGCGTATGACAGCTGCCACAGGACAATGCCCCATCCGCCAGACGCGGAAAGACCGCGGAAATCTTGTCCTTGCGTTGCGTGTCCGGCTTTTCATCCGGCACTTTTTCCCGCCGGTGATGTGCATCCGGATGCTGCCCACCCCGGCCGATGCGCGGGCGGGAATCCACCACCACGCCGTGATGGCAGCTGTAGCACATGCGGGGTGAGACCACGGCCGGCACCGTTTTATCGCCGGCCCGTTCGTCGTCGGCCTGCGGCGATGCCCACAACCGGTGACAAATGACGCAGCGCCTGCGTGAGGCCGATGGCGCTGTCCGCGCTGGCATTTCAGCACTCTCTGCCGAAGCCTGTGCGAGCAGCCGGAATACCTCGACACGGCTACGTCCCGCATCCACCACGTACAGGCGCTCACCCTGCGTCGTGATGCCCACCGGCGCATTGAAGTGCAACGCCCTGCCCGCACGGTCGCCAAGCAGGCCGGTGGGCTGGCCATCACGAAACAGCGTGATGTTGCCCGCGTAGCTATCCCCAACTAGAAGTAGTCCACCCGTGGAAAAGGCCAGGCCATTGGGACGGAACAGTTCACCCGGTTGCAGACCGAAGCGGGCCAGGTCATAGACGAAACGCCCACGCGGATGCAGCACCTGCACCCGCCCGTTGAGCACATCCGTGACGTGGAGATAGCCGCTGTCATCCGTAGCAATCTGAAAAGGGAAGTGGAAATCTTCCTGCCCTTCACCCCGCGCCCCCCGGCAGAGCACCGGCATATCACGGTGCAGATCATAGCCACAGAGCCGGTGATTGCGGCGGTCCGTCCACCACAGCAGGCCATCACTCAGGACCACGGCGACGGGCTCGGGCGGCGCCTCACCGGCCAGGGAGATATTGCGCACGAAATCACCGCGCACATCGAACACGGCAATGCGATGGTTACCCGTGTCGGCAATGAAGACCCGCCCGGCGTCGATGGTGATGCCCACCGGCAACGACAACTCACCCGGCCCCGAGCCCGGACGGGAAAAGCTGAAATCCCGCTCCCCCTCGCGGGTGAACACCACCACGCGCCCGTTAACGCCATCCAGCACATAGATGCGTCCATCGTCACGCACGGCCACGTCGGTGGGCTGGTCCAGGTCGGACTGCAGAATCAGCAGGGGTTCAGCCACTACGGCGGCCTGCGCCAGACACGGCCACAGAAGCAACCCGGCCAACAGAGCCACGAGACGCATCATGACGTTCAGCGCAACAGCTCCGTCATGCGCAGCCGCTGCTCCTTGTCCTTGTAGCGGGCAAAGAAACGCGCGATGGCATTGTCCTCGATGGCGCGGATTTGCCGGTCGCTGGCATTCAAACTCTTCCAGTCCAGCAATGTCTGCTTCCGATGATGGCAGTCGGTGCAGCGGCGGCCGTCTTTTTTCAGTGAGACGTGCAGGCGGGCCTTGAGGCGAGCCTTC
>CAZTPE010000053.1:5092-9757 GCA_964614545.1 uncultured Ectothiorhodospiraceae bacterium | reverse complement strand
GGATTTTCTGCCGCCAGCAATGGCGCCGTGAATGAAATCAGGAAAACAAGCAGCAAAAGATTCATTCTCATGACCGCCCTGCCCCCTTGTCAGCCTGGCCACACGGCCGGCGTCTCCTCTTTTTCGGCTTGCGACCGATGACCCGCTTCTGAAAACTGTTCCCGCCCAGCACCGCAAAGATGACGCTCTGGCGCTTGTTGCCAAACAACAGCCACAACAGACTGCCGCCACCCAATACCAGAACGATCGGCAACATGGCCATGATGGCCTTGCTCCAGTTGGAGGAAAGTCGCGAGGCATCCAGCGGCGCGACGTGACTGGTGGCGACAATCATATCGATGTCGTGCAGATCGGTATTCACAAAGCCTATGTTGAGCGGATCACGGGCATAACCGTGGCAGCCTTCGCTGGCGCAGGTGTCGGCCAGATGGTCCGCGTGCGTCGCCGCCAGCGGGTCATCCTCGCGCCGCACGCCGTGGCGGAACCCGGCCGGTGCATGGCAGTCGATACAGGAGGCGCCCGCCTCCACGCCGCTTCTCAACAGACGGCCGTGCAGGGTCATGGCATAACTATCACTAGCGAGCACAAAGCGGGCGCTGGCCTTTTCCTTCTTGCCCGTTTCGGGGTTTTCGATCTCCACCTCCGCCATGCGCCGGTGGTCGGCGTGGCAGTCGTTGCATAGGCGATTGTGGTCACGCTTGTCCCAGCGCGAACCGAGAAAACGGCGCAGGATGTGGCCGCCAAACTGGCTCATCCACACCTTTCCCTGGTGACAGCCACCACACTCGGTTTCGAGGTGGTTGAAGTCCTCGCGAAAACGCGGCAGGTCCTTGGCACCGATATACAGTTCATTGGGGTGGCACTTGCGGCAGGAGGGCAAGGCCTCATCGCTGGCCTCACGCTGGCGATTGGCGGCGGTAAAGCCCTTGCTCCAGCCCTTGCCGTGCACGGATTTCTTGAATTCCTCCGTCACCGCCTTGTGGGTGTAGGGCTTGCCACCGGAGGGCTCTTCCACATGGCAGGCGGCCGCACAGTCGACTTCGCCGTTTTCCGGACGGTGGGGATAGTCACGGATCTTATGATGACAATCCGTGCACGGCACGCTGCCATGCAGAGAACTCAGATAGTGCGAGGCGTCGATGCTGGCCACACGTCGCACGCCCTGCTTGTCCACGTATTGCAGCCCCGGCAGGGCATGACAGGCCAGACAGCCATCCGCATCCCCGCGCCGCTCATCGGCCATCACCTGGGTGACAACGACAAACATGGCGGCGACGGAAACGATCAGCGCCAGGGTCAGCCGTTGCCAGTTGATGCGCCGCCAGGCCGGTACTTTCTTCTCATGCCGGTGAAGGGCCGTCCACTGCGGCAACGGATGATAATCGACACCCTTCTTTTTTCGCTTCGGGGTGTGATCCGGCGGCATCGCCAGCCAGTCGATGGCATGCCAGTCGCAGACGTCCACGCATTCATGGCAGGACATGCAGGAAAACTGATCGACCACCGCCACGCGATCCACCATCTTGATAGCGCCGGTCATGCACTGGCGCGCGCACACATTGCAGCCGGTGCAGCGGTCACGCTCGACGCGAATGCGGCGGGTGAAACGAAACTTCGCACCCAGCCGGTTGACGATGCCGTCGATGGCGCCGATGGGGCACAGGAACTGGCAATAGGCGCGCCCCTTGCTGGCGAAGAAACCGAGCAGAAACAACAGGCCGAGGTTGACGATACCCACGGCGGAAAACAGAAAGGCGATGCCCATCAGGCCACCACTGAAGGCCTCAAAGATCCGCGGCACGGTGATGAAATTGCACAGGGTGCAGGCGCTAATACCCAGCATCGGCATCAGCAGCAGATACACGGCGAAATAGCCGTAGCGGATCGGCACCTGCGGCAGGGCGCGGAATTCGATCTTCCAGCGGTCGTTGAGCAAGCGGCTGACCAGCTCGGGAAAGCCACCCACAGGGCAGATGTAGGAACACCAGATGCGGCCGAAGAAAAAGGTGGTGATGAGAATGGCCGACAGCGCGATGACACCGATCATCGCCACCGACATCTGCGCGCCCAGATCATCCAGGGTCATGCCGGGAAAATAGAGATAGAAACGGCGAAGGCAGACCTTGCCGCACAGGTCCGGGTTGTCCACCAGCCCCGGCAGCACCAGGAACGGGGCAAAGAACAGCGCGCAACTGAGCATGATCAGCCCGTAGCGATACTTCTGTCCGTTGGGGATGGTGCGGAGTTTTTTTATCACTTGCACGGCGATTATCTCTCGAACTCGTGACAAGCCAGGCACAGGGAACCGTCCTTCGCGGAAAGACGCAGCAACACCTCCGAACGCAGGCGGCGATAATGCAGGTTCACTGGCGTTGCATTGTCTTGCAGCTTCTCCAGCCGCGCCTGTTTGTCGGCACGATAGACGCTGTCCCAGGGATGATCTTCGTAAACCACGCCTTCTTTTAAATCACCGGCCACCTGTTTGCCGGCCGGTTTGGTTTCGGCAATCAGGCCACGCTCATGGGGCGAGTGACAGGTGGTGCACATGATTCGCCCCTGTTGATCCAGTGGCAGAACGATGCCGAGCTTCCGCTCTGCCACCTGCATGCGTCGGCGCATTTCCTTGTCGGGTTTCTGCAGGTGATTGAGGGCATTGAGATGCGGCGTCTTCAGATGACAGCCGAGACAGATGGTCTCTGGCGGCAGACGCAGCTTCAACTGTTCGCGTGTATAGTCCTTATTCGGGTCCGGCGCCTTCTGGTGACAATATTCGCAGGCCTTTTCATCATACTTTCCCTGTTCGTCCAGCAGGTCGTGGATGTTCTGCCGGCGGTAGGCCTTTTCCTCGTGGCAGCGATAGCAGAACGCCGTGGTCTTCGCGTAAGGGCCTTGGCGCAAAAGGTCTGGTGCACGTTTATCCACTTCCTCAAAGGGGATGTCTTCGATGTCCTCGATACCGTGGCAGGTCTCGCAGGTGATTTCACCACGGTAATTCAAGGGAAAGTCCTCGGGCACTTGCACCGCTTTTGATGGTTTGATGTTGACGAGGTGATGCAGGGGTGGCAGATCCACGGGCTGCACGGCCGCGGCAGCCGAGGAAAGAAGGAACAAAGCGAAACCGAGGAGATATCGCATATCACATGCCCGCCTGTGCCGCTTCGCCGTGCCGATGGCAGGGGCGACAGTCCTCACCCACGCGGTGCACACCGCGCAGGCCGTTGCCCGCGTCCACATCGCCCTGCTCCAGCACCGTTTCCATGTCGTGACAGAGCACACATAACTGCGAAAAGTCACCCTCACGGGTCGTTACCGGCCAGGCCTGTTGACGAAACGCCGCCGTCAGTTGGCTGGCGCCCTTGTCCGCACGGTCGATAATGAGCCCGGCGTTCTGCGTGCCGTGCATGGCATGGCAGTCTGTACAGACCACGCGGCTGGCGTAGATATAGGCATCGCGCAGGCCGGCATAGGTGCGCCCACCGCCATCGATCCAGCCGTGCTTGTCGCTATAACGCCAGGCATCCTCGATGGCGATGAGCGGGTCATCCGAGGCCGTATCGGTGATTTCGAATCCGACCTGCTGGTGATCACGATTGTGGCAGCGCAGGCAAAAGTCACTGAGCGAGGCATAGGGCACGCTCAGCCCGTTGACATCGGCAAGGCGGGTCAGGTCGCGGTTGATATCGAAGCGCCCGTTCATGTCAGATGCCACGTGGCAGACCAGACACTGCTCATCAGCCAGCGGCTCACGGCCAGGCTTCACGAAATCGTGGCCATTGACGCCATCGCCCAACGGGTGCGACGGCAGGTCGTTCGGGTTGTGGCAGAGCACGCAGCGGCGCGGCTGCCGGGTGCCGTTGCCGCCATGACAGCCCGTGCAGCTGTCGAAGCCCTTGTCTCGCACGAGATCGCGGATGCGTGGTGCTTGACGGTGAATCTGCGTCAGCGGATGACAGGCGACACAGTCCGCCAGTCCCCAGGCCGAGCCGTCATCACCGTGCCCGCTGCCGAGGATGAGATGGCCGGAGTCCAGCGAGATCGCCGATTCATCCGCATCGATGTCACAGCCCGGCAACACGAGCACCGTCAACAGCAGAAATGACAGCCAGATCCTGCTCATGGCTGCCTCCGGTGGCAATCACTGCAATAGTCCACGTTGTGGCAACGGCCGCAGCTGGCGGTGTCGAAGCGCGCCTCCAGGCCGTGCGTAGAAATATAGGCCAGAGGGTGAACCCGGTGACGAGATCCGTTGTGAGAGCTGTCGCGGCGGAAATGGCAATCGGTACAGAATGAAAGGTCGAGATGACACTCGCGGCACTGTGACTCATCGAGTCTGGAATCCTCGCCATGCTGGGCGATATAGTTGAAGTTATGGTCTTGCGGCCAGATCTTTTGCGGCTGGTCGTGGCACAGGTCACAACGCCAGGGGGCGCTGAGCTGCACGACATGGCAACTGTGGCAAATTTCACGCCGCGGTTCATTGGCAATGACATTGATGGCCTGCAGGCGTTTGATGTCGCGGATATCGGTGCCATTGAAGGGATGACAGCGCAGGCAGGCATCGCCGTCCGCTTCCATCACCGCCTGGTGGGCATCGTGCGGGTAAAAAATATCCGTGCGCTGGTGACGCTTTTCCCACCAGCTCTTGTCCTTTTCATTGCTGGCCTC
>CAZTPE010000053.1:0-4992 GCA_964614545.1 uncultured Ectothiorhodospiraceae bacterium | reverse complement strand
GCCGCGATCATCGAAGAGATAACTGAGCCGCACACCGGCGCGATATTCATTTTGCAGATTGCTGTTATGAATGAAGCTGGCAAAGCAGGACGCATACAAGTCGGCGCGGATCACCTGCTCTACTTGCGCCTCCAGACCCAGTACACGATTGCTGCCGATCAGGCGCCGCTGCTGAAACTGCACGACGCCGCTGACGACACTGCGTCGCTTCGCCGACAGTGCAGTGCCGTATCGAAAATAGAGGCCGGTATTTTGATCGTCGTGCAGACGCAGGTGGTCGAACTGTGCACCCCAGGTCTGGCCGCGGGGACGGCGGCCGCTCGCATCCAGGCTGATGCCATAGCCATTGTTGGCATAACCGCCCTGTGAGTCCTCGCGCCACACATGGCGCAGCCGCAGTTGTCCGCTGAGGTCATACCGCGGCCGGTGATGCCATTCACCACTCAGGGTCATCTGTCCGTTGAGGGCATAGTGGGCATAGAAGCGCTGGCGAAAGCTCAGTCGGGCAGGGCTGGGTGTATAGGTCTCGAAGCGCATCCGCGCAAAGGATTTTTTCGAGATGTTTCCTTCGACGTAGGCCTGCACATTTTCCAGCCGTCTTTCCGCCGGCAGATAGGTGCCCTGAAGCAAGGATGCCACGGACGCCTTGCCAGCTGATGTTCGCCAGCCGGCGTTGATGCGATCCACGAACCGGTCATCGACCAGCCGCTGCCAGCCGAGGCGCAGCGTCCCCGGCCCCATACCGGCCCGGGCAGGCAGCGGATAATGCACATCCGCCCCGTACAGGGCCTGTGCACTGAGACCTCGGAAGTCTTCGATGCGGCCGGGGCGTCCGGCATAGGCATTGACGGTCAACCGCTGGCCCTGCAGGCGCAGCTGGATGCCATCCAGGGTATAAAACCCCAGCCCATCGGCACGCTGCAGGCGACCGACCATAACATGGAGTTGTTGCTCTGGAACGAGCGCTTTCAGGAAGTGTTTTTCAACGAACAGTTGATAGAGGTGGGCTTGATTGTCACCGTCACGGCGGCGCAGGGCCAGGCTCAGTCCCGAACGGAGCCCTTGTTCATCATCGACAAATAATAGATCTCCTCGCCCCTCGACCTGTCCCTGATCTGAAAATGCACGCTTGTCCGCCTGCATCAGCGCGTCGAGGCGTCCGGACAATCCCGCTGTGGCCATGCCGGTAAAAAACAGGCCGGCCAGCAGGCCGGCTGGAACAAAGAATGGGTAAGGTGCCAGCACATCGCAGCCTCAGGCCTTGTCGGATGAATCCACGCCGACATCCGTCGGTCTGCCTTTCAGCACCGCCCAGGCCACGATGGCCCCCAGGGCCACAACGCAGCTGCCACAGGTGGAGCAGCGGCCCTCCCTAGGGACGGTGCAGTTGGTTGTCAGGGCGATATGGCTGAGGGCAAAACCGGCCCCCGCCAGCCAGGGCAGGGCCTGATTGACTATTTTTTTAGGCGTGCCATGTTTAGATAAAGTCTTGTTCATGCGGTTGCCAGGTTCCTGAAAAAGAGGTGAATGCCGCGGGGGATGGCGGTTACTAGAGGGAGATATCACCGCGGCATTCAACCGTTACAAAACCATCAATGCTCGCGGCGACGCCTGAACAGTGCCAGGGCGCCCAACAGCACCAGCCCAAGGCCTGCGCCGCCACCGCTCGACGAGGCCTGGGCATCGGCGACATCCGGCGTCGGCGTGGTGCTGGCGCCGAGCGCCACATCGGTGACGGCAAAATCACTGAAGTGCTCGGTCCAGAACACCACATAACCATCAGTGGTCGTCGTCTGCGGCTGCACGGTGACAACATCGGCGCTGTCGATGGCCGTCCACTGGCCCGCGGCAGAGGATGTCACCACCCGTAGCTGCTGGAGGTCATCGCTGCTGCCGTTGTAGGGCAGCTTGACCAGCAGGCGTGCCGAGTCGAAGCGGATCACGGCCTGGCTGTTGTGATCACGCGCCAGCAGGGAGATCACCGGGGAAACCAGCGCCCCCTGCCCTGCATTCTCCAATTGGCGGATGCTGCTGTCGGCGGCAAGGGCGATCTCGAAACGGTAGCTGGGATAGAGCAGGCCACTCTGGCCGTTGATCTCGGCAAGCAACGCCGTGCTACGCAGCGATGCATCGCCATAGTTTGGCCGGTAGACAAAGATCTCCCCGTTGCCGAACAGGTCTTGCAGCTTCTGTGCATCCTCCGCACTGGCGACGATACCGTCATCGATCACGTTCGCCGCCGACTTGCGCTGCATGAGGCCTGACACTTGGCGGGCGCGCGCAGAACGTAATACGGTCATGGAGGGATCGATGAGTGTCTGGTACAGGATGTCGGCCACGTTCACCGTCACCTCGCCTGCCTCGTCCGCCTTCATGTAGGGCATGTCGAGGATCACCAGCCCCTCATCGAGCAGGCGCGGATCGACCAGGGTGGTCACCGATTTGCGGTTAGCCTCGCCGAACAGCCCGCTCTGCGACAGCAGAGCACTGAACGAACCATCCTGCTTCTTGCTGTGGCACTCGCTGCATTGCACCGAGGACACCGCCGGGCGCGTGTTGTGCGACATGATGTATTCGTTGGACTCCGTCCACACCAGCACGGCATCGGCATTCTGTGCGCCCTTGAGTTGCAGCAGCTTGTCATAGGCCTGTTTCAGGGCAAGAAAATCACTGTAGCTCTGCGGTTCGCCAAAGCGCCAGCTGCCGTGCGACTGGCGCACGCTGACGCGCGCCAGCTCGGTGCCGGAAACCGGATCGACAATGGCGCCATAGTTGCCGTCCATGCTCTCGATGACCTTGAACACTTGGTTGCGCTCGGTCTTGTTCAGCACCCGGCCGCTGTTGCGGTCCTTCCAGTAGTAACGCGTGCGCGGGTTGTAGGGGATGATCTTGAGATCACCATTTTCCGCCTGACGATAGCGATAGAGGGGATTGATGGGCCGGCCGCGCGATTTCTTGCCATTGATGTGGCAGGACTGGCAACCGACCACGTCGAGATGGGTCTGGGTGATGCGCTCCAGCGCACTCTGCGGATAACCGGCCATGACACCACTGTGCTTCCAGCGTTCCAGGTGGGCCTTGAGCATGCTCTCCTGGCCCGACGGAATCACCGGGTCCGGCGCATCGTTGTGGCAATACTCACAGGAGCGGGCATTGGGCGCATAGTCCAGATCGTTGCGCACATCCATGTCGGAATTGCCCTTGAGAATATTGTGATTGGCGGAAAGATCGACATTGTCGAAGGGTCGCTTGAAGTAGTTACGCGAGTGGCAGGCGTTGCAGTTTTCGATGTTGCGGCTCTCGCCGTTTTCGGCGGTCCAGGTCTTGCCCTTGTGCACGTCGTCCTGATAGTCCTCTTCAAGGATGCCGGTGACTTCATCGGAGACGGCCGCCGCGCCCTCGCCAAAACCGTAGAATCCCCGGCGCGAATTACTGGTGCGGTGGCACATCATGCAATTGTCGTTGCCGGGAAAGCGCAGCATGGGAATCTGCACCTTGCCGTTGCTGTCGAAGGCCTGCGGATTCCAGTTGATCTGCGGCTTGTTTTCCATACCCAGCAACAGGGCATATTGCGGCTTGGTGCGCGTGTGCAGTGCATTGCCGGCAGTGGTATCACGGGAAAAATTGAGCAGGCTTATGTCGCTGGCGGCACAGCCCGCCACATCGATGCCACAGTCATCGTGACGCAGATTGAGAAATTCGAGAATCGCCGAGGCGGCCTCACGATAGAAGAAGCCTTCGCGCACCAGCTGGGTGTGGCGCAGATCGCGGAAGTGATCGTAGGCGCTGGAACTACCCTCGACGTTCAGTTGCGGGTCCGTCTTGGTCAGCTGGGTGAAGTCGGCATGACAGATGAAGCAGTCGGCCTCCAGCACGCCGCTCTTCTTCCAGTCCCATGGCGCCACGCTATCGCTGTCCGCCGGCTGATTGTCGCTGTCCGTGCCGCGGTTGTAGTAATCGCCATCGAACTCGGCGATGCGCGAGACGTCCATTTCATCGTAGCGATTGCCGTTGCGATCCTTTTCCATCCAGCCGCCACCGCTGTGACAGGAGATGCAGCGCGCCACCAGCCCGGCGCTGCCCTTGTCGGCAAAGTCATCGGCACTGGTATTGACCTTCTTCGCCAGCACCTCGGGATTGCTGCCGCCCATGCAGGCATAGCCGCCAAAATAGCCGGGCGACACCAGCTGCGGCAGGCCACGCTGGGCGCCAAAATCGTCGCTGGCCTCGTCACGGCCCATCTCGAAGTGATAGGCATGGGTGATGGATTCGTAGTCATGGCAGCCGGCATTGCCGCAGCTCATGCGCGGGCTGTAGGGCTGGCCGCTGTCGAGCACGTGATTACCAGCCTCATCCAGCAATGGAATGGCGGGATGCAGTACGGGCAGATCCATGGCATTGGGTGCAGCCTGCGAGGAGGCATGAAACAGCGCCAACAGACAAGCCATGAGCAAAAGGCGGGATCGCACTGACCACCCAGCCCGCATACTGGAAACAGAAACAATCCACATCATCGGTTCTCCCAATACGGCCCGCAGCTGCAAGCCATTTGCTGTCGTGCCCGTTTTAACGGGTTCTCTCAGGAAGTAAATCTATCGGGAATCAAGGAGGGCAAGAAGTGACATATGGTCGCGCGACAAAGTGTCGCAGGCGGCTGGAAATCAATGATTATCAATGGAAAATGGTGTAATGGCCCGGGTCGCGGGGCAATCCACACAGACCGCGGAAAATGGCGGATTACTGCTCGTCTTCAAACCTGTCCTGGCAAAAAGAATAGCGCCAAAAGGCAGGCCTGCCCCGTGATGCGCGCTCCTCAGCGTACCCTGCATTGAAACGAATAGGGGAAGCAGCTGTCCATGTCAGAATATCGATATCAGCAACGGGGGAAGGATGTGATGGCAAAAAAAGGCATGTTGTATTTTGTGGCGATAGCATTCTTTGGGACCGTGATCTACCAGGGAGTCGGCAATCTGGTGGTTGAAAACCCTGCGG
>CAZTPE010000052.1:0-12076 GCA_964614545.1 uncultured Ectothiorhodospiraceae bacterium | reverse complement strand
TTCTCCGTGCTGAGATAGTCACGGTTGAACAAGGCCTCCGCTTCAGCAAAGCCGAAGAAGTTTGTTTCGATTGATGACCAGGTGCCAGTTTGCCGTAACTCTTGCGCGATGTTTTGCACTGTGCCGAGGCATGCCAGCATCGCGGCCGGGCCGAGGCTGATACGCTGGGCTCCGGCGTTGAACAGTACGTTTGCCGCTGGTGCGCCAGGCATGGCCATCAGATTCAGACGGCCTTCAAAAGCGTCTGACAGGTGTCGCGCAATGCGGGTGTCGATTAACTTTGGCACAAAGATGAGATCCGCTCCGGCGGTAAGGTAGGCACGGCCGCGTTCAGTGGCCATCGTGGTCCGCTCGTTTTCATCGGCACCTAGATCCAGCAGAAAAATGTCAGTACGGGCGTTGACTGTCAGTGCAATTCCATTCCGGTTGCCTTCTGATTTTGCTGCCGCAATTCTTTCGACCTGCGCGCTAATGTCAAAGAGCGGGTGGGCACCGCCATGGGTATTGTCTTCCAGGTTGATGCCAACCGCGCCCGCATCGATAACGGCGCGCACGGTTTCGGTGACGTCGCCAGTGCTGGGGCCATAGCCTGCTTCGATGTCTGCCGTTACCGGTATATCCACCGCATGGGCAATGATGGCCACTTCGTGCATCATCTCTTCTCTGCTGATTTGCTGGGCGTCACGGAAACCACGGCTATAGGCAATGCCGGCACTGGTGGTTCCAATGGCAGGAAAGCCCGCTGCCTCGAAAATACGTGCACTTGCCGCGTCCCAGGCGTTGGGCAACAGTAGATGGCCCTGGGTGTTCAGGTCGCGGAAAATTTTTGCTTTGTGTTTTGTCGATGTTGTCATGAGTGTTCCTTAAGGTAATGTATTGTGAATACTTTACGGGCTAAAGCCGGTGACTTCGTGAGCAAGCAGCCAGCGCTTGCGCTCAAGCCCGCCACCGTAACCCGCCATAGAGCCATCCATCCCGATCACCCGGTGGCAGGGAATGACAATACCGACAGGGTTGGCGCCGTTGGCGGTGCCGACGGCACGAACCGCTTTCGGTCGCCCCAGTTTTTTGGCCAGCGCGCTGTAGCTGAGCGTGGTGCCGGCCGGAATATTTCTGAGTGCCCGCCAGACTGCTTGCTGGAAAACGGTGCCAACGGTGTAGACGGGAATGTTGTTCACTGGGGCAAAGTTTCCGGCGAAATATGCATCCAGTGCTTTGTGTATCGCGGTTGGCAGGGGCCCCGTCTGCAACTCAAACTCCCTTTTTTCTTTTTTGGCATGAAGCCGCAAGAGCCGATGCATGCGGTCTTCGTATTCACACCAGTCAAGGGCGCGCAGGCGTTCCTGTTTGTCGGTGATGACCAGCATCGTACCGATGGGTGTTTCCAGTTGATCACGGAACAGAATTTCAGGGGGTGAGCGTTGCGGCATCGGTGATTTTCTCTTTGTAATGCATAGCCGGTGTGCTGCCTTCGGAGGCCCAAAGATGCAGTGCGGCGTAGGCCCGCCAGGGACGCCAGCTTTCGGCTCGCTGAAGCAGTGTGGCGGGTGTCGGGCGCTGCCCCTTTTGGGTGGCCATTGCGCGCATCAAACCAATGTCGGTCGCCGGAAACGCATCCGGTTCGCAAAGCGCACGCATGAGAATGTATTGGCTGGTCCAGTCGCCGACACCGGGCAATGCCTTCAGGCGTTCGAGTGTGACTTCCGGTGCCTGGCTGGTGCTGAACATATTCGGGCTTTCCAGGACCGCCTCGCTCAGTGCCGACAACGCCCGGGCGCGGGTGCCGGGCATACCGAGTGAGCGTAAATCAGCTGCAGCAAGGCGCTTCGGCGATGGAAAGACATGGCTCAGCCCTTCTGTTTTTAACGACGTTTCAAGTGGCTCCCCATACTGGGATACCAGTTTGCCCGCGAGTGTTGTGGCGGCACCGACGGTAATTTGTTGCCCGAGAATCGCACGAATGCCAAGTTCGAACCCGTCCCACGCGCCGGGTACGCGCAAGCCAGGCCGGGCTGCGATCAGCGGTGCGAGCTGGGGGTCATCGGCAAGATGGGCGTCGATGGCGATGGGATCGGCTGTGAGATCGAATACCCGGCGAAGGCGGCTGACGATGAAGGCGAGGCTTGATACGCGCGGGAAACGGATTGTTGCGCGCAAACATTTTTTATTTTCATCGAACGCAACACGGACGGTACCTTGGTAGCCATCCAGCGCAATTGAACGGTGATATCGGTCTTGCTTGTCTACCCGTTCAATCCCCGGAATAGCACGCGTTTTCAGAAATGAAATCATGCTGGGCCAGTTGTACGGTGCAGCATAGGACATTGTCAGCACGATATCTGAAACTGCGGATACGTTACTGTGAGCGCTCTGGCGTGTGCGGCGCAGCGCGCCGGGTGGTCGTTTGTACAGCGCCTGAAAAACCGCATTGAAGCGACGAATGCTACCGAAACCGGCGGCATGCGCAATTTCGGTCATCGGCATTCGTGTCTCCATGATCAGCTGTTTGGCAAAAAGGATGCGGCGGGTTTGGGCAACCGCAATCGGCGATGCTCCAAGATGTTGCTGGAAGAGCCGCCGGAGGTGGCGCTCACCGACACCCAGGTGTTCGGCGAGATGATCGACCGTTTCGCCATCCATCGCCCCTTCGCCGATCAATGCGAGTGCCCGTTTAACGGTGTTTGAGGTACCGTTCCATACCGCCAGATCCGGCGAATTTTCCGGCCGACAGCGCAGGCAAGGCCGAAACCCGGCCTCCTGTGCTGCGGCAGCCGTCGGATAGAACGAGACATTTTCGCGTTTGGGTGTCCGTGCAGGACAGATCGGTCGGCAGTAAATTCCGGTGGTGCGAACGCCGATGTACAGACGACCGTCAAAGCGGGCATCTCGCGTGACAATCGCGCGGTAGCAGGCGTCGTGATCAAGGTCCATTCGGCAAGCCTAGCAAATGCCCCTCTGCTGTTCTCGCCGTTTTCGGACGCAACCATTTGTGTGGCTGTTTGAATTACGCCCTTGGAGAGTCCGTCGCCCCTTGATGGTATAGTCGCCGCAATTGCGTCGATGTGCGGTGCTCCGGTTTATCTGTGGAACGATATGTCTGTGACGAATGATGTGACTGAAAAGAATGTGACCGATATGCCTGTTGCGGAGGTCTGCCCCCTGTCGGTGGTGGTTCCCCTGTATAACGAAGAAGAAAGCGTCGGGCCGCTGATCACTACCATCAACGAGGCCCTGAAGGACTATTCCGCCCCTTGGGAACTGGTGCTGGTGGACGACGGCAGCAGTGACAATACGGTGGCGGTGGTGCGCAAGTCCCTGGAAGAGGGCAATACGCATGTGCATCTCATCGAGCTGCAACGCAACTTTGGCCAGACCGCCGCCATGCAGGCCGGTATCGACCATGCCCGCGGCGATGTCATTGTCACCATGGACGGCGATCTGCAGAACGACCCTACCGACATCCCGCGCATGGTGGCGCGCCTGCTGCGTGAAGATCTCGACCTGCTATCCGGCTGGCGCAAGGACCGCCACGACAATCTGGTGATGCGTAAGATCCCCTCGCGCATCGCCAACCGTCTCATCGGCCGCATCACCGGCGTGCGTCTGCATGACTATGGTTGCAGTCTCAAGGTCTACCGCGCCACGGTGATCAAGAACATCCGCCTGTATGGCGAGATGCACCGCTTCATCCCCGCCTGGGTGGCCACCAACACCTCACCTTCGCGCATCAAGGAGGAAGTGGTAAAACATCACGCGCGCCAGTACGGCGAGTCCAAATACGGTATCTCGCGCGCCTATCGGGTGCTGCTGGATCTGATGTTCGTGTATTTTTTTATGCGCTTCCGTGCCCGGCCGGGCCACTTCTTTGGCCGCATTGGTCTGGTGATGGGGGGGCTGGGCGGCCTGATTCTGACCTACCTGGCCTTTATCAAGCTGGTGTTCGGCGAGCAGATCGGTAATCGTCCGCTGCTGTTGCTGGGGGTGCTGCTGGTGGTGGTCTCGATCCAGTTCTTTACCACCGGCATCATGAGCGAGATGATTACCCGCACCTATTACGAATCCTCCGATACCCGTCCCTACATCCTCACCCAGCGTTCGCAGGCGGAAGGGGATGGCGACCTGCCGTGGAAGCTGCCGGCGCAGGGGTGAGCATTGGCCGTGGTGCAAGGGGTTGTTTGCCGTGGCGGTTCGAGACGATCAGATTGACAGCCAAATGGCAGCCCGTCGTGGTCAGGCGGGTTCGACATCATCGGGTACGCCACGGCCCAAGGGTCCGCTCCTACGGCGCCAGGAGTCTGTTGTTTCAGGAACGCTCGACCAGGAAGACGTGGCCACCGACGGTGAAGGTGACTTCCTTGGCCTTGGCCCAATAAGGGTCGGCCAGCTCGGGGGCGTAGTAGTGCAGGGCGCCATTGGTGCGATCCATAATGCGGCGCACCTTCTCCGGCAGGGCCATGTATTTGATGAAAATGAAGCGGGCAATCATCTGTGCCTGTTCCCAGGCGCGTTGCTCGTTGGGCCGGTCGCTCTTGCCGTCATGGGTCCAGCTGAACTGGCGCTTCTGCCACACCACGCCACAGAGGGTGTTCGGGTAACGCCGGCTCTGTAGGCGGTTGATGGTCACAAAGGCGACGGCAAGCTGGCCATCGGTGGGCTCGCTGCGGGCCTCGAAATAAATATTCAACGCCAGACAACGCATCTCCTTGGCCTCTTTGGGGCTGAGGGTGGTTTCGGCCAGTGCCCGCTCGGTGCTGAAGACCAGCAATAACAACAAGAAAACTCTCATACGACAATTCCTGATGGCGACATTTCTGTGCGGATCGGGTTGACCAGCGGTGAAATTTTAACCAATTTGATTGATTTATGACCAATAAGCAATTTTTATGCCGTATAGAATTTCGTGTTTGAAAACAGCCATATTGTGTGCATGTGAAATTTTTTGACGGCGTGTGATGGTGAATCTGTAAAGAAAGCCGACATGTTCACACAGGCTTTGTGGGCTATTGCGTGCGCGGCCCCTCCTATCCTTTCGGCATATTTCCCCCGAGCATGGTACTTTGCGATTCTTCGCGTACTTTGCGGTGGATGTGCTTTCTGCGCACCACAGGCCATTCAACCTCAACCACCAGGAGTCACAGAGTCATGTCAGAAACCATTACTGAATTCTTCGTCCAGGGCATGAAGTGCGGTGGCTGTACCGCCAATGCCAACAAGGCCCTGGCGGGTGTGCCGGGTTTCGTCTCCGCCGAGTTTGACCTGGACGCCGGTACCGCCAAGGTGGTGGGCGAGGTGGATCCACAGGCGGTGTGCCAGACGCTCACCGAGGCGGGCTATCCGGCAGTGGTGAAGAGCGCCTGATGCCGACGGTTCGGCTATCCATCGGTGGTATGGCCTGCGCGGGTTGCGTGGGGGCGGTGGAGGACGCGCTGAAATCAGTGCCGGGGGTGGAGGCCGCCAGCGTCAACTTCGCCGAGCACACCGCCGAGGTGACGGGTGAAATCACTGCCGAAGAACTCATCAAGACCGTTACCGCCGCCGGTTATGAGGCCGCCGAGCTGAGAAGCGCCGCCGATGAGGAGGAGAAGGAGGCCGCCGAGCAGGCCCATTATCATCGCCTGCTGCGCCAGGCCCTGGTCGCCGGTGTTATCGGTTTTCCGCTGATGCTGGTCGGTTGGCTGGGGTTGATGCCGCCGCTGGAGGGCATCGGGCGGATCTTCTGGTTCGTGGTCGCCGGGCTGTCGTTGTTTGTGCTTTGGTACGCCGGCGGGCGCTTCTTCAGCGGCGCGTGGAAATCCTTCGTCAATCACAATGCCAACATGGACACCCTGGTGGCCCTGGGCACCGGCACCGCCTGGGCCTATTCCAGCCTGGTGTTGCTGTGGCCGACGCTGGTGCCGGAGTCCGCCCGTCATCTGTACTTCGAAGCGGCGGCCATCATCATCGCCCTTATCAACCTTGGCGGGGCACTGGAGATGCGCGCCCGCGGCAAGACCTCCGAGGCCATCAAGCGCCTCATCGGCCTGGCGCCGAAGACCGCGCGGGTGGTGCGCGAGGGTCGCGAGCGGGACGTGCCTATCGAGGAGGTGGGTCTGGGAGAGACCCTGCGCGTGCGCCCCGGCGAGAAGATCCCGGTGGACGGCGTGATCATCGAAGGCCGCACCACGGTGGACGAATCCATGCTTACCGGCGAGCCTATGCCGGTGTCCAAGGCCATGAATGATGAGGTGGTGGGTGGCTCCCTGAACAAGCGCGGCAGCTTCCTCATGCAGGCGAAACATGTGGGTGCCGACACGGCGCTGGCGCGCATTGTCGAGATGGTGCGCCAGGCGCAGAATTCCAAGCCGGCCATTGGTCGCCTGGCCGACCGCATCGCCAGCGTGTTCGTGCCCGCAGTGCTGATTATCGCTGTGTTGACCTGCCTGGCCTGGTTCAACATCGGGCCGGAACCGCGTGTCAGTTACATGCTGGTCACCACCATGACCGTGCTCATCATCGCCTGCCCCTGTGCCCTCGGTCTGGCCACACCCATCGCCATCATGGTGGGGGTGGGCAAGGCGGCGGAGAACGGCATTTTGATTCGCAACGGCGAGGCCCTGCAGCGGGCCGGCTCGCTGGATACGGTGGTGCTGGATAAGACCGGCACCGTCACCGAGGGTCGCCCGGCGCTGACCGCCGTGGAGCCTGCTTCTGGCTTTGACGAGGCCGGGCTGCTGCACATGGCCGCGGCTATCGAGCAGGGTTCCGAGCACCCGCTGGCTGAAGCGGTGCTGCAAGCGGCGCGGGAGCGGGGCATCGAATGGCCGGTGGTAGAGGATTTTGCTGCCGTCGAAGGCCGAGGCGTGCGCGGGTGCGTGGAGGGCCGCGAGGTGTTGTTCGGCAACGCCAAACTGATGGCGGACAACGGCATAAAGCCCGGCGGGCTGGTCGCGCGTGCCGAGGCCCTGGCTGCAGAGGCGCAGACGCCCATGTTCCTTGCCGTGGATGGTCGTATCGCCGGTCTGCTGGCGGTCAGCGACCCCGTCAAGGCCGACTCCCGCGAGGCCATCGCCCGCCTGCGTGCCGAGGGTATCCGCGTGGTGCTGCTCACCGGTGACAACCGTGCCACGGCCGAGGCGGTGGCGCGTACGGTGGGCGTGAATGATGTGATTGCCGAGGTGCTGCCGGGCGAGAAGGCCGACAAGGTGGCCGCGCTGCAGGGCGAAGGGCGTGTGGTGGGTATGGTGGGCGACGGCATCAATGATGCCCCGGCGCTGGCGCGCGCCGACGTGGGTTTCGCCATCGGTACCGGCACCGATGTGGCCATTGAGAGCGCCGATATCACCCTCATGCGCGGCTCCCTGCACGGTGTGGCCGATGCCATCGCCGTCTCCCGCGCCACGGTGCGCAACATCAAGCAGAACCTGTTCGGTGCCTTCGTCTACAACGTGGTGGGTATCCCGGTGGCGGCGGGCGTGCTGTACCCCTTCGGTGGGCCGCTGCTCAACCCGGTGATTGCCGGCGCCGCCATGGCTATGTCTTCGGTGACCGTGGTCAGCAATGCCAATCGCTTGCGTTTCTTCCGCCCGGGAGGTCGCCCATGAGTGACTGGCTGGTGAACCTCGGTGGGCTGGCGTTGATCGGCTTTATTGTCTGGTGGTTTTGGCTGGCGCCGCGGGGCCGCTGATGGCGGGGCCAATCACGGTGCACCCCATGTAGGAGCGGGCCATGCCCGCGATGGTTTTGCCCTATGCCGTAGAGACCATTGCCGGGGAAATTGTGGGAGCGGCTTTAGCCGCGAATGAAAGGTTGGTTTATCCTTCGCGGCTGAAGCCGCCCCCACATTTTTTTGCTGGCATTCCTGCCGAACAGTCATCTCATCGCGGGCATGGCCCGCTCCTACAGAAATATCCCTGGGTATCGCTGGCCCGGCGGCATGGGGCTTAGGTCTTAAACCTGTCTGCCAAGTTACGCAGCTGCGTGGCCAGCTGGGTCAGGTCTTCGCTGGCCCGGGCGACCTGCTCGGAGCCGCCGACAGCGGCATCCGTGCCCTGGCTGATCTGCTGGATGTTTCGGTTCACCTCTTCGGCGACATGACTCTGCTCCTCGGCGGCGCTGGCGATCTGTGTGTTGAGGTTGCTGATTTCCTCGATGGAGGTGTTGATGTTTTGCAGTGAGTCATTGACCTGGCTGGCGTTTTCCACCCCGGTCTGACTCTGCGCCTGGTTTTCATCCATCACCTTGACCGCCTCCCGAGCGCGTGACTGCAGGCGCTCGATCATGTTCTGAATCTCCTGCGTGGACTCCTGGGTGCGGCTCGCCAGGGTGCGGACTTCATCGGCGACCACGGCGAAACCACGTCCCTGTTCACCGGCGCGGGCGGCCTCAATGGCGGCGTTGAGGGCCAGCAGATTGGTCTGTTCGGCAATGCCTCGAATGACGTCCAGTACGCCGCCGATCTCATTGGTTTCGGACTGCAGTTGGTGGATGACGTTGGAAGCCTTTTGGATCTCGCTGGCGAGGCTGTCCATGGTGTCGATGTTTCCATTGACGATGGTCCGTCCGTTGCCGGCCTCCTGGTTGGCCTTGTCTGCTGCTGCTGCCGCCTGCTGCGTATTGTGCGCGACCTCCTGCACTGCAGCGGCCATCTCGTTGATGGCGGTTGCCAGCTGGTCGGTCTGCATCTGCTGTTCGGTGATCTCGCTGTTGGATTTCTCGGCAACCTGGGAGAGCTGCTGGGCAGAACCCGTCAGGCTGTCCGTGGAGCCCTTGATATCGCCCACCAGGTGTTGCAGTTTGCCGACAAAGGTGTTGAACCAGTGGGCGACTTCGCCCAGTTCATCCTTGCGGCTTTCATCGAGGCGCCGGGTCAGGTCACCGTCACCCTCGGCGATCTCCTGCAGGGCGGTGGCCAGTTGCTCGAGCTTTTTACCGATGGTCTTTTTGTAGATGAAATAGAGCAGGGTGAATATGAGCAGGGCTGTGGCGAGCAGGAAGCCGGTGATTTCATTGCTCAGCGTCGTGCCGTTGGCAAGTGACCGGTCAATGGGCAGGGCGACTTCCAGTACGCCACGGACATCGTTGAGCTTCCAGTCGTTCTTGGGCGTGTCGGCCCGGGAATTGTGGCAGTCGACACAGGCCTGGTTGACCATCCGGTCGGCGACGGCAACGCGCACCATGGTCTTGCCGTCGACTTCCTCGGTGCGGCTGAAAACCGTGCCGGGGTTTTGGCTGAGGGTGCGCCAGGCTTCGCTGCCGAAGTCATCCATCTGGCGGCTTTCACGATTGGGAAACGGGAAGGCCGAATAGAGATGGATGGAGATGCCCTGCTCTGCGAGCAGGCTGCTGAGGTCATGGATCATGGTCGCCGGCAAGGGGATGTTGTCGGGGTTGGCCTGGTGATTGATGGCCGGGGAAATGTCATTTGTACCGGCGATCTTCTTGATCACGTTCTTGGTGTAATAGGCGCGCAGTGTCTTGAATTGCTGCACGGTGGTCTCGGCCTGGGCAATGGCCTCCTGCTCGGTATTCTTGCGCACCATATTTGGGATCATCAGTGCCAGGGCAATGATGCAGACGGCGAAAATCAGGCTGATCGGTGTGAACAGCTGCCAGAACAAGGATTTCTTCATGACATGAATCCCAGAGTAAATTGATAGGTAACTAACGGATATTTATGGGTGAAAGTATCGGCAATACAAATGTGGACTTTAGGGGCATCCAGGTGATCAATCTGAAGCACCTGGAATAACTGGAAAGACCCTTTCCGCTGAGTGCGGAATTTCTGTGCTGCCGCCGCCGGGCGAGCATCTGTTATTATTGCCGTCTGTCTTCAACCGCCTGCTGTCGGCACAGAATCCGCGATAGAGGAACACCATGCCTGAATACCGCTCCCGCACTTCCACCCACGGCCGCAACATGGCCGGCGCCCGCGCCCTGTGGCGCGCCACCGGCATGAAAGACGATGATTTCGACAAACCCATCATCGCCATTGCCAATTCCTTCACCCAGTTCGTGCCCGGCCATGTGCACCTGAAGGATATGGGCCAGCTGGTGGCGCGCGAGGTGGAAAAGGCCGGCGGCGTGGCCAAGGAGTTCAACACCATCGCCATCGACGATGGCATCGCTATGGGTCATAGCGGCATGCTCTATTCGCTGCCCTCGCGCGAGATCATCGCCGACTCGGTGGAATACATGGTCAATGCCCACTGTGCCGATGCCCTGGTGTGTATCTCCAATTGCGACAAGATCACCCCCGGCATGCTCAATGCCGCGCTGCGTTTGAACATTCCCACTATCTTCGTCTCCGGCGGACCGATGGAGTCGGGCAAGGCGGTGATTGATGGTCAGGAGGTGCACCTGGATCTGGTGGATGCCATGGTCAGTGCCGCCGATGCCTCGGTGGACGACGAAACGGTGATGCAGCTGGAGCGTTCCGCCTGCCCCACCTGCGGCTCCTGCTCCGGCATGTTCACCGCCAATTCCATGAACTGTCTGACTGAGGCTTTGGGTCTGTCGCTGCCGGGCAATGGTTCGATGCTGGCCACCCACGCCGACCGCCGCCAGCTGTTTCTCGAAGCGGGGCGGCGCATTGTCGATATCGCCCACGCCTGGTACGAGCGCGATGATGCCTCGGTGCTGCCTCGCTCGGTGGCCAGCTTTGCGGCCTTCGAGAACGCCATGATGCTGGACATCGCCATGGGCGGCTCCACCAACACCATCCTGCACCTGCTGGCGGCGGCGGAAGAGGGCGGCGTGAAGTTCACCATGGATGATATTGACCGCCTGTCGCGGCGCGTGCCGCAGCTGTGCAAGGTGGCGCCCTCGACGCAGAAATATCACATGGAGGACGTACATCGTGCCGGCGGTGTGATGGGTATCCTCGGCGAACTGGATCGTGCCGGCCTGCTCAACCGCGATCTGCCCATGATCCATGCCGGAAGTTTGGCCGAGGCACTGGCGCAGTGGGACGTGATGCAGACGCAGGACGAACAGGTGAAGACCTTTTTCCGCGCCGCTCCCGGTAACGTGCCCACCCAGCAGGCCTTCAGCCAGGAAAAGCGCTGGCCGTCGCTGGACGATGATCGCGCCGGGGGCTGCATCCGCGACCTGGCGCATGCCTACAGCCTCGAGGGTGGTCTCGCCGTGCTCTATGGCAACATCGCCGAGGATGGCTGCGTGGTGAAGACCGCCGGGGTGGATGAGTCCATCCTCACCTTCAGCGGTCCCGCGCGCATCTTCGAGAGCCAGGACGACGCCGTGTCGGCTATTCTTGGCGACCGGGTCAAAGAAGGTGACGTGCTTATTATTCGCTACGAGGGCCCGCGTGGTGGCCCCGGTATGCAGGAAATGCTGTATCCCACCAGCTATTTGAAATCGAAGGGGCTGGGCAAGGCCTGTGCCCTGATCACCGATGGCCGATTCTCCGGCGGTACCTCCGGCCTGTCTATCGGCCACGCCTCGCCGGAAGCCGCCGAAGGCGGCGCTATCGGTCTGGTGGAAGAGGGTGATCGTATCGAGATTGATATTCCCAAGCGCTCCATTCGTCTGGCGATCCCCGATGAGGAGCTGGCGGCGCGGCGCGTGGCCATGGCGGCGAAGGGGGAGGCGGCGTGGAAGCCGCAGGGGCGTGAGCGGCAGGTGTCCGCCGCCCTGCGTGCCTATGCGGCGCTCGCCACCTCCGCTTCACGCGGCGCGGTGCGGGACGTGAGTCAGATCGAGAAATAGGAGAGGGTGGTACCCATTGCTGTAGGAGCGGACCCCTGGGCCGCGATGACGAAGTATCTCGTGACACTGCTCCGCGGTGTCACGCATCCTGTGGCGCTCAGCGCCACGTCACCCAAGGCGGAATGATCTGCCCCTTTGCGTTACACCGCAGAGCGGTGTAACGAGCCTGAGAATATGGCGCCTATTGGCGTCATTTGCGGATCGTTTTTCCGCCCCTTTCGCAGGCATGGCCTGCTCTACAGCGAACTCCAGCTCGACTTCTTGCGTGGTCGCAGGCTGGGGGCGATCAGGCCGAGGATGATGCCGAGGATGATGACCCCGGCACCGGTGAGAAACCACTCGCGCTCGGCGCTATCGCGCAGCATCTGGTTTT
>CAZTPE010000051.1:7281-12392 GCA_964614545.1 uncultured Ectothiorhodospiraceae bacterium | reverse complement strand
TGCAGGTTCACCGCCTCAGAGAACAGCAACGGCACCACCACGTTACCGTCCAGCGCCTGGATGATGGCGTAGGCCAGCATCAGGTAGGCAAACTCGGAACCCCAGCCCCACTGGAGATAGGCGATCATCGCCACCGGGATGGTGACCACGGTAGCGCCGATATAGGGAATCACCACCGACAAGCCCACCAACGCAGCCAACAGGGCGGCATAGTTCAGCCCCATCAGCACGAAGGTGATGTAGCTGGCACCACCGATGATAAGAATCTCGGTAAACTTGCCGCGAATGTAGTTGCCGATCTGCAAGTCCACCTCGTGCCAGACACTCGCCGTCAGCTCGCGCTGACGCGGCAGATAAGACCCCATCCAACCCACAATCTGGCTTTTATCCTTGAGAAAGAAGAACACCATCATGGGCACCAGAATCAGGTACACGGCAAGGGCGATCAGACTGGGAATCCAGGCCAGAGAAAGAGACAACAAACTCTGCCCCAGCCCCGCCAGCTCTTTTTGCAGGCTGTTGACGATATCCCGCACCTGCTCTTCTGTAAACAACTGCGGATAAATCTCAGGCAGACGCATCAGCAGCTTCTGACCGGTATCAATATGGCGTGGAAGGTCCTGCGCCAATTGCGCCACCTGCCGCGACAGCATGGGCACCAGCCACAGCATAAGAAACAGAAACACGACGATAAACAGCAGAAATACCAGGATTACTGCCGGCAGGCGTGGCATGCCGCGGCGTTCCATCAGCTGCACGATGGCCTCCAGCAGGTAGGCAATGACCACCGCCGCCAGTAACGGCGCCAGCATGCCGCCCATATAAAAGACAACGATAAAACCACCCAGCAGAAACAGGGCCAGAATGACCGTCTGCGGGTTGGAGAAGTTACGATTGAACCAGGCGCGCAGGACGTTCATGACGGCATCTCCGACCGCCATTCCCCGTAAAAACGCGCGAACATGGTCTCCAGCTCATCGATCACTTCGTTGATATCCCGTCCCTGCATAACGTGCTGGGTCATCAACACCGAGGCCTCATTGAGCAAGCCGGCGTGGTCTTCCAACATAAAATAGGTAGCATTAAGACGTTTGATGGCGGCAACGACGCTTTCCTGTTCGGGGCGGGGAGTGTAACGCGGCTCAGGCGAGGGAGCCGGCTCGGCCTGGTCTCGCGGTATCTGGGCAGCAAGAAATTCGGCGAAGGACAGCAGCGTCTCACGCTGTGTTTCGGACAAGCATTCAAACTGTGCCAGCAGCTTCTTTTCCGCCGCTGTCAAACTTTTGCGTTTACCCATCGGAATCTGCAAAACCGTTGTCTGATGACCACACCCAGGCGCAGATTAACCGGCGTCCTGGTGATCGATGCAGTAATTACGCGCAAACTCAAGCAACTCGTCCATGGCGCACTGACGGAACTTGTGCTTCTGGTGCACAAAGGAGAAGGGACGCTCCAACGGGGTGTCCAGCTCCAGCACCTCCACCGAACCCAGCTTGATCTCCTTGGCCAGTGTCGCGCGGGAGACGATGCTGACGCCGATGCCAGCCTCCACCGCACCCTTGATCGCCTCCAGGCTGCCCAGCTCCATGATCACGTTCAGCTGCGTAGGATCGACCCCGGCCTGTTTGAAATAGTCATTGATGACCTCGCGCGTGCCGGAACCTTCTTCACGGCAGATAAAGGGAAAATCGAGAATGTCCTTGACCGGCACGGTATCGAGCTTGGCCAGGGCATGTCCCGGTGGCGTAATGGCCACCAGACGGTCGGTGCGGCACACCTCCACCGCCAGGTTCTTGTTCAGTACCGGCGCCTCGACCACACCCAGGTCGATGACGTTATTCTCCACCATGGAGACGATGCCGTCGGTGTTGGAGACCTTCAAGCGGATATTGACATCCGGGTACTTGGCCTTGAAGTCGCCCAGCAGGGCCGGCAGCATATACTCGGCCACGGTGGTGCTGGCGCCGAGAATCAGCACGCCGCTGATCTCGCCGGTCAACTCGCGCACGGCGTTTTCCATCTCGTCATAGAGGTGGAATATCTTCTCGGCGTAGACGTAGACACGCTCCCCCGCCTCAGTGAGGCTGATCTTGTTGTGGGTGCGGTCGAACAGACGGGTATTGAAATATTCCTCCAGCTGGCGCACCTGGAAGGTCACCGCGGGCTGGGTCATGTGAAGGGTATCCGCGGCTTTGGTAAAGCTCAGCAGGCGGGCGACACTATAGAACACACGTAATCTGCGATCGGCCATAACAGCGTATTAACCCTTTCTGATATTCAGTGTCCCCGGATCATAACAATTAACGCCGGTGATAGAAATATCGACCAAATTTATCAGGCAAGGTTGGGAAGAACCCATCTGGTCTACAGTCCCTACCCCATGGCGTACAGGTACGGCAGTAGGTTATGTTAAGGGCGCTTCTAATAATCCTAAATTAATCAGTTGAATCTACTGCGACCTCAGATTCCGATGGGGGCTGCGACAGATACACATGCCGGCCATCTTGCACATGGGCATACAGCCGGCAGCTTTTTTCGCATGATTTGAGGAGATCGGCAGGCATGAGAACGCACGTGATGACCAAAAAACCACGCTGGCCAAAACTCTTGTTGCCTATGGGCATCCTGTTGCTCTCTGCCTGTACGAAGTCCAATGGCCCTGAGACCACAACGACCTCCCCTGCAGACAGCTATTTTGCCCTGGCCGTCACTGAAAACTCACACAACCACACGGGCGCGAGAATCCTTTTGCTCGATTTCATGGAGGCCGCACCCGCAGCCGGTGCTGGCTCAGGCAATGTCGTCATTTCACCGCGCATCAGCAACGCCGCCATTACCGCCGATGGCGACAGCGCAGACTGGAACAGCGCCAATCTGACCACCATCAAGGGCCTGGTGCAGAACAATTACCCCCTGAGCCAGTTCATCGATGCCGTCGCCACCGATATTATCGTCGGCTCCGCCTGGGATGACGATTACATCTATTTTCTGGTTCAGTGGGAAGACGCCGGCCACACCCAAAGCACGCAGTACCGGAAATGGATCTACGGTGACCAGGGTAACGGCGAAACCGGCTGGACGGCGAAGGCTCACATCGGCGCCGGCTCCGGCACCCCCAATGAATCGGCAGCCAACGCCAGCCATGTACTCGCGGGCAGCGAGGACGAAGACCGCGTCTATCTCATGTTTCCGATCACTGACAGTAACAATGCATTCGCAGCCAACGGGCTGGGCTGTGCGGCCTTCTGTCACGCCAACCTTTCCTCAGACAACCCCTTCCAGAACTATACGGGTACCGATGTCGCCGCTATGCACACCAATAACAACGGTGACAAGGCCGACGTCTGGCAGTGGAAATCCAGCCGCAGCGAACCCGCGGGTTTTGCCGATGACCTGCTGCTGACCCACGCGCAAGGCAGCGATAACGGCTTCACACCCGACACAGGCAACGCCGCCTATGCCGACAACGCCCTCAACAACAGCCCCACTTCTATGCATACCAGTGGCCTGGGTTATACCGGCGACGTCCTCCTGCAAGCTCAGGCCATCAAATTCAACGGCACCCCAGCCAATGGCAACCAGATACCCGCTGTCATCACCCAAACGCCGGGCGGCAGCCGTGCCGATATAACATCCGGCGCCTCCTACGACCCCGCAAGCGGGCGCTGGACCGTGGAATTCCGCCGCCTGCGTGACACGGGCCATGCAGACGACCGGCAATTTGTGCCTGGGACGGATGCACAACCCCTGACCGTCCCCATCGTCACGGCCACGGACACGACAGCGGGAAGCACACTCTACGGAAACCTTTGCGAAAGTTGCCATGAGACGAATGGCATCGGCAGCCTCAGCGGCAATAGCTGGCAGTATCCCCGCGTACAGCGTGCATCGGGCTCCCTGATATTGAAGGCCACCCAGACCGTGTCCGCCATGGCCGGCATCAGCATCACCCACCAACAAGCAGAGGACATCGCCGCTTTTCTGCAAAGCCAAAGCACCTTCTCCGCAACCTATCGCCTGAACACCGTTATTTCCGGCATTACAGCCCCTCCCCCGGGCACCGTGACCAGCAGTCAGCCGGGAATCACATGCCCCGGCACCTGTGACTACAACTTCCTACCGGGAGCCTCCATCACCCTGAATGCGAATGACGTCAGCGGTTACGTGTTCTCCGGCTGGAGCGGCACCAGTTGTAGCGAGGGTTCGCAGACCGGGGCCACATGTTCCTTTACCCTGAACAGCGACCAAAATATCACCGCCGCCTACACACCCACGACGGTCACCTACACACTGACCGTCACCACCGGCGCCAATGGCAGCGTATCCAGCACACCCGCCGGCATCGCCTGCGCACCCAGTTTAGTTTGTGCGGCGCCGTTCAGTGAAGGCGCGACCGTTACGCTCACGGCCACGCCCGAAACCAACTACCGGCTCGATGCCTGGAGTGGCGACTGTAGCGGCTCGGCGGGCTGCACCGTCAACATGACGGCCGACAGAAATATCACCGCAGCATTTGCACAAAGCCAGGGGACAACCACGCCCTGTGTGGTCAGCGGCCAACCACCCGCCATCCCGGACATTTCTGTACAGGAGGTCGCCAGAGGATTGTCCAATCCCGTGCATGTCACAAACGCAGGGGACGGCAGCAACCGGCTGTTCATCGTTGAACAGCGGGGAACGGTACGCATCGTCCAGAACGGTACGCTGCAGGCAGGCAATTTCCTGGATATTCAGGGTCGTGTTGCCTTCGGTGGCGAAAGAGGCCTGTTAAGCATCGCGTTCCACCCCGACTTCTCAAGCAACGGGCGCTTCTATGTGAACTACACCTCTGATTCCCAATGTGCCAGCAGCAGCCTGTGCACCATCGTTTCCGAGTTCACAGTAGGCGCCACAGCAACCCTTGAGGACAGCGAGAGGATCATCCTCGATATCGACCAGCCGGCAGGCAATCACAATGGCGGCCAGCTCGCCTTTGGCCCCGAACCGAACCCCTATCTCTATATCGGCATGGGCGATGGTGGCGACGGTGGAGACCCGGATGGCTATGGACAAGACCTCACCACCCTGCTGGGCGCCATGCTGCGCATCGATATCAACAACAAAGACAGCGG
>CAZTPE010000051.1:0-7181 GCA_964614545.1 uncultured Ectothiorhodospiraceae bacterium | reverse complement strand
TACGGAGACTATGTCAGCGGTTTTGTAAGGGGGTTACGCTACGATGGGGCCAATGGCACATCAGCCCTGAAAGTATTCAGTCCCACCGTCAATAGCCTGAGTTCCTTTGGTTATGATGAGAGCTATGAGGTCTATGCGTTGAACAGGGGTTCCGGGCGTTTATACAAGGTCTCCCAGTAATCGGTCTGTGTCCATAATCGAAATAAAAAACCTACGCAACAAGCTGCGAGAAATTCAACCCGGAGAGATTCAACTACGCCGCATCGGCAATCGCGCTCCGGAGACCAGAGGTGGTCATAACATTTATCATCGTAATGTTAATTGCGGGCTTCCTTGGCATGATGGGTGTCGTCTTGCCTTAAAGCCCTCTAGGGCTCTTTCAATGTGATATTGCCGGGTTAATGTTTCAAAGTGAAACACGAGACAAACCGCTCCCCGAATTACTTTTCAGCCAGCTTCCACTCTCTAACCACTTCATATTTCACCCCCTGCGGCAGCGTGCTGGAACGCACCAGCACAAAACGATCCACTGGCCAGTTCAGCGGCTGGAGGTCTGTGTCCTTTGGTGGCAGCGTCAGCTTGCGCATGAGGGTGATGTGGGCACGGTAGGGACGCGCATCCAGTTTCAGGCCACAGCCCTCGGCACCGGCGTGCAGATCCGCCGCCAGAGCTGTCAACGCCTCAGGCATTTCCGCCGGGGCAATCCACAACACCCGTGGCCGGGGCCAATAGCCGGATCGATTCAGCTGCAGCTCAAAAGGGGCACATTGAATGGCGTTGGCCATGGTCTCGACACAGGCCCGTTGGCGGGCGTCCGTGCGACCGAGAAAGGCCAGGGTCAGGTGGAGGTTTTCGGCCAGGAGCGGCCGACCGTCGCTGTGGGCGGCCAGTGTATCGCGGCACTGCACCAGTTGCTGGCGCAGTGTGTCATCCGGCCACAGGGCGAAGAACAGGCGCTCGGCCGGCGAATCGTGCTTGCGCTCAGGCGCCGACATCGAGAGGGGTGAGCATATCCAGCACGCCCTGCAAGGCACGCTCGACGGTCTGCACGCGCACGGCGGCCCGGTCGCCGGCGAAGTGTTCGGTGCGTACCACTGGCTGCTCGCCTTCGACCGCCCAGGCCAGGCATACGGTGCCGACGGGTTTGTCGGCACTGCCGCCGCCGGGGCCGGCGATGCCGCTCACGGCCAGCGCCACCTGCGCCTGACTCCGCGCCAATGCACCGCGGACCATCTCGGCCACCGTGGCTTCGCTGACGGCGCCGGCGGTCTGCAGGGTCTCGGCACACACACCCAGCATGTCCTGCTTGGATTGATTGGAGTAGGTGACGAAACCGCGATCGAACCACTGCGAGCTGCCGGCGATGTCGGTGATGGCCGCCGCGATCGCGCCACCGGTACAGGATTCGGCGGTGGCCAGCTGCCAGCCACGCGCCAACAGGGCCTCGCCGACGCGGGAAGAAAGGGTCAAGGTATCCATGCGGAAAGACTACCGCAGCCGGGCGGCCGCAGGTAGGGGGACAGAGGGGTACTCCATTAGGATAATAATGTCGGGTCCAACTTGTGATACCGCACGCAGAGCAGTATCACGAGGGAAAAGACGATAAATTGGCTATGCGCCGTCCCGAGCATCGGCAAAATCATCGCCGGTGTGCACTTCCACCCGGTCGCGGCCATTGCGCTTGGCGGTATACAGGGCCGCATCGGCACGCTCGATGAAGCTATGCGCAGTCTCACCGGGGCTGTACTCCGCCACACCAGCGGAAAAGGTCGGTAGCAACACGCCCTCCTCACTCAACTGGGCGGAGACATCCGCGAGACGCCGGCGCACCTTTTCCAGTGCGCGTAGCACACCCGCCTGGTCGGTATTGGGCAGCAGCACGGCAAACTCCTCGCCACCGTAACGCGCCACCAGGTCGTGATGACGAAAGATGGACAGCACACCCTTGGCGTAGTGACGCAGCACCGCATCACCCGCCGCATGGCCTTGCTGATCATTGATCTTCTTGAAGAAATCCAGATCCATGATCACCAGCGACAACGGCGCACCGTGGCGCTGCACACGACTGACCTCGTCCTCGAGGCGCCGCATGAAGGCACGCCGGTTGGGCAGGCCAGTGAGTTCATCGGTAAGGCTCAGCAGGCGCACACGATCCAGCTCGTCGCTAAGCTGCTGATTGTCGTCTTCGATGAGACTGAGGTATTCCTGGGCACGGGAAAACTTCTGCGCCAGCGCCCTGTGGCCTTCACAGATCTGCTGCAGGGCCTGGATGATTTCCAGCCGTCGCTTTTCCTGTTCATCCGCATGGTCAACTTCGCGCATCACCTTCAGGGCACTGTCGAGCAACTCACCAAAGGCATCGTATTCCGCCACCGCCTCGTCCATCTGCTCGACAAAATCGCTCTGCAGGCGCTGCATTGCCTCACGCTTTTCATCCAAATGGGCACGGTAGGCAGCATTGACGCGCTGCTCCGCCTGCGGCTGGTGAGGCTCAGGCCGCGGGGTTACCACAGGGGCTTTATCCAGCACGCCGAAACGCGCCAACAACGGTGCCAGGGCCGGGGCCAGATCACTGCCGCGCAGCGGGGCTGTGCTGACCATTTCGTCCGACACCGCCTCAATGCAACGATTCAGTGCGCCCAGTTCGGACACCGATAAAGGCGGCATTAAGCGCATCTGCAACAGACGTAAATGGGTATGCAGGGGGTTTTCCGCAGGAATTTGCGACAGGCAGGCCTCCAGCAGCATGCTCAAAAAGCTGGCATAGGCCTCTTCAGTCTTGTGATGATCGGCCACCATTTCACCGAGCATCTGCTCGATATGGCCGTATATGATGCGTCCGGATGTGGTGGTGCGCAGATCACTGAGCAAGGTGAGTACCTTGTCCAGCACCGCTGAAGAACGCGAGTGCGATCCTTGGCCTTTTGATACCACTAGTGGTCCATCAAGTTAGTATTGACGGGTTCAGTTGGTCTGTCAGCGCTCATGGCAAGACGCGTCTCGCAGCGAATGGCCTTAGTCCTTTGCAAGAGACGGAACGCAGTCATGGACGCTGACAGGCCAACCCTTCGGGCGTTTCTGTGGTGCCCCACGGCGGCGTTGCCGAGCTTGACAAGGGCGAGGCCATTGCCTGCGCACGGCGCCTTGCCGTGAAACACCACAGAAACGCTGAACCCGTCAATACTAACTTGATGGACCACTAGCCCCTCCACGACGAGCTACGTTACGCACCGACAACATACCGGCGCAACATCACACGGGTGTGGGGTCGCACAGCGAATCCACTTGCAAACTACGCCGGCACCACAGGACAGAGCATGCAGAAAAAACCGAAGTGTTACCCGAAGCAAGGAAGCCGCGCCGACTGTTCTCTTGTACTCTTGCTCTCTTGCTCTCTTGCAACAGTGCGAGGCTACCCGTGCCCCAACTTTACACCAATGGTTTCAGCACAACAAACAAAAGTTCAGCATATAAGCAATAAGCTATACTCCACCCAAACCGGCGGCAATTTAACGCTTTTCATTACTATATCAATTGATCATATCGAGATGGCCGGACGTAGCTGACACAACCACCGACGGCGACCCCATCACCGACAAAGAACACCAAACAGGAACCTACTTGAAGTTATACCGCTTGACGAAAACACCCTGCCTGCTAGTGTTTAGTCCACTTAACCTGCTTACAAGACAATCAAACACCCTATGCGCCTGCTACTGGTAGAAGATGACAAACTGCTCGGCGACGGCATTCAGGCCGGGCTGAACCAGGCCGGCTACGCCGTGGACTGGATGGAAAACGGTGAGTCTGCCGAATCGGCCCTGCGCACCGAGGAATATGAATTGATGATTCTCGACCTGGGCCTGCCCGACCGCTCCGGACTCGAGATTCTCAAACGTCTGCGCAATCGGCACTTCTCCGCTCAGGACAGCGAGCTGCCGGTGTTGATCCTCACCGCACGAGATACCGTCTCAGACCGTATCACCGGGCTGGATTCCGGCGCCGATGACTATATGATCAAGCCCTTCGACCTGGACGAACTGAACGCCCGCATCCGCGCCCTGACGCGCCGCCATCACGGTCGCGCAAACCCAGTCATCGTACATGACACGCTGACCTTGGACCCGGCCGCCCATACCGTCACCCTCGACGAACAGCCGGTAAAACTCTCACGACGCGAATTCGCCATCCTCCAGCTGTTGCTGGAAAGCCGCGGCCGGGTACTGTCCCGCAGGCAATTGGAAGAAGGCCTGTATTCTTGGGGTGAAGAAGTCGAAAGCAATGCCGTGGAGGTCTACATACACCACCTGCGCAAAAAACTCGGCAGCGGGCTGGTCCGCACCCTGCGGGGTGTCGGCTACGTCATCGACAAACCCACATGACCCCCTCTTCCCGCACCATCTCTTTATCTATTCGACGCCGCCTGCTGGTCACCCTGCTCTCGGTAGTGGCCTTCAGCTGGCTGATTACCGCCCTGGTGGTCTATTTCGATTCCCGCCATGAGATTGAAGAGCTGTTCGATGCACAGCTAGCCCAGTCTGCGCGCGTCCTGCTGGCCATGAGCGAACATGAGTTGGCCGAACAGCAGATCTACCAGAGCATGCTTGGTGGCGACGGTTTTACCGAATCGGTAGAAATTTCCTATGAGGGTGCCACCGGTATCGGCCACGAATATGAAGACAAACTCGCCTTCCAGGTCTGGACCAGTGACAATCATCTCGCCCTTCATTCCGCCAATGCCCCCACCCACCAGCCCCTTTCAAGCCAGACGGCCGGCTTCAGCAATCAGCTCATCGAAGACAATGTCTGGCGCGTGTTTTCGCTGACCGGCGAGCCTAGTGGCATACGCATACTGCTGGGGCAGAGTCTTGAGATCCGCAACGAACTGATCGGCGCCATCAGCAATCGCCTGCTCACCCCGGTACTGCTCAGCCTACCGGCACTGGCATTGCTCATCTGGTACGGCATCGCCCACGCCATGCGCCCATTATTACGGCTGGCGAAAAACGTCCGCAATCTCGAACCCGGTCAGCTGAAACCCCTGCCACTGAAAGACATCCCCGACGAGAGCCGGCCGCTGGTCGAATCCCTGAACCTGCTGTTCGGGCAGCTGCAATACGCCTTCGACAACGAACGCCGCTTCACCGCCGATGCCGCCCACGAGCTGCGCACCCCGCTGGCAGCGCTAAAGATTCAGGCGCAGGTCGCCCTGGGCGCCAATGACGACGAAGCCCGACAGCATGCCCTGCAACACATTATTCAGGGGGTAGATCGCGCCACGCATCTGGTTGAACAGCTGCTCACCCTGGCTCGTCTCGACCCGGAAAATGCCTTGCAGGACACCACACCGCTCAAACTCGCCGACATCTGCCAGGAAACTCTCGCCGAGTTGGCCGATGCGGCACAGAAAAAGCACATCGAGCTGGCGTTAGAGGCAGAATGCGACGGCCAGATCATGGGTAACCAGAACGCAATCTATATCATGCTGCGCAACCTGATTGACAACGCCATACGCTATACGCCCGATAAGGGCAGTGTCTGCGTAAAGATTGACTGCGATGAAAATGCCACCCATTTGACGGTCAGTGACAGTGGCCCCGGCATCCCCGCCGAAGAGCACACGAAGGTGATGGAACGCTTTTATCGCGGCAAGGCAGCCCAGGCGCCGGGCAGCGGTCTGGGCATGTCCATCGTGCAACGCATCATCGAGCGTCACAATGCCTTGATGGAACTAGGCAAATCGACTCATGGCGGCCTGGAAATCAGCATTCGCTTTCCCTCACACCGGAACCACCAAACCTGAACAGAACATAAACATGCATTTTTTGCACATCTTCAGGCAACGTTAAGGTTTTCAGCGGTAATATCCTTTCCAGATTCTGGAGTTGAGTCTGATTCGGCTGGCACCATGTGCCGATGGATCAATACCCCTCCCTCCCTCCGGAATCGGTGTTATCTAGCCGAGTCTCCCCCGTGGATCGATTTGGCGACGATACCCCCCCTAAGGTGGATCCCCTCCACCACTCCTCTTAGCCCCGCATCTTTATGCGGGGCTTTTTTTTGTGCGCGCAAATTATACCTGACGACCTTTGATTTATCCGTCATTCCAGATGTAGTGTAGCAAAGACCCGGAATCCAGCATTTCACTGCAAAGGTCTGGTGGTATTTGGCATGCGCCGGAATAAAAAATAAGGGGTCGGGAATTCTCAAGTCCCCGTGTACTCCGTGCCTCTGTGGTGAACGGAATATAGCCAGAGCAAGTACAGAAAAGCTACTGTACCAACTGATTGAGGTCGAAGATGGGCAACAGAATCGCCAGCACGATGACCAGCACGATGCCGCCCATAGCAAGAATAAGGATGGGTTCAAACAGGCCCATGAGGCCGGAGATCAGGGTTTCCATTTCCCGTTCCTGACCACTGGCAGCGCGCTCCAACATCTCTTCCAGGTTGCCGCTGGACTCGCCGCTGGCAATAAGATGCACGGTCATGGGCGGGAAATAACCGCAGGATTCCAGCGCCGCGTGGATACCCGTGCCCTCGCGCACCCGTCGTGCGGCGCCTTCCACCGCCTCGCGCATGGGCAGGTTGCTCATTACCGTGGCGGAGATGCGCATGCCCTCCAGCACCGGCACACCACTGGCCACCAAAATGCTGAAAGTACGCGCAAAACGGGCGGTATCCATGCCACGAACCAGGCGTGAGATCAGTGGTGTCTTCAATAACAGGCTGTGAAATCCACGTTTAAAGGCATGGATGCGCAGCAGATAAGCAAAGCCCACACCCACCACCACCAGCAGCAGGAAGATAGCGAGGCCGTAAGTTTGCAGGAACTCGCTGCTGGCGATCAGCCCGCGGGTCAGGGCCGGCAGCTCCTGGTCGATGTTATCGAATACCTGCACCACCTGCGGCACGACGAAGGTCAGCAGCAGAATCACCACGGCAATCGCCACCAGGGTCAGCAGGGCGGGATAGATCAGCGCCAGCATCATCTTCTGCGATAACTGCTGGCGCGCCTCGGTGTAATCCGCCAGGCGTTCCAGCACCACATCGAGATGGCCGGACTGTTCGCCCGCCGCTACCGTAGAGCGGAACAAATCGGAAAAGACATGCGGAAAATCACCCAGCGCCACGGCCAGCGTATGGCCTTCCAGTACACGCGAGCGCACCGCCGCCATCATG
>CAZTPE010000050.1:0-12431 GCA_964614545.1 uncultured Ectothiorhodospiraceae bacterium | reverse complement strand
GTTAATCAGTTGAACGGCCTGTCCAGTGGTTCTGAGTGTTCGTCTGACGTAGCAAAAAAAATGGGTTAATGGACTTGCTCCCTTAACGAGGTTTTTTGCATAGTCAGGCGGGCAGTCAGAGCGACTGGACAGGTCGTAGCGACCTCACCCAGCAGGTGAAGTCTAGCTTTTAGATGAATTCGTTTATGACTATGTACATTAGACTTATCTCGAAGCGGTCAACTGATTAATCTAGGATTATATAGGGATTGGGGGAGTGGCGCACGGCCAGGCGTCTGCCAGGGATAATCAACGGTGCTGGTGGAAGATCGGGGACGATAAGAAAACAGCAAAGGCGACACATCGCTGTGCCGCCTTTGCTGTTGGTTGCTTGCTGTCGGAGAAGGGTGTCTTACCGGGTTGAAAACTCCTCTTTGACGATCTTTGGTGTGACAAAGATGAGTAATTCTTTTTTGGTGTTTTTCTCGAGCGTGGTACGGAACAGTACGCCGACGAAGGGCAGATCGCCCAGAAAGGGGATGCCGTCACGTTGTTCCTTATTGGTGGTTTCATAAACACCACCCAGCACTACGGTCTCACCGTTGTTCATCAATACCTGGGTTTCCACCTGCTTGGTGTCGATGCTGGGTACACCGGCGAATATCTGACCGACACTGTCTTTAGTAACCTTGAGGTCGAGGATGATGCGGTCGTCCGGGGTGATCTGCGGCGTGGCGCGCAGGCTCAGTACGGCCTTCTTGAAGGAAATATTGGTGGCACCGCTGGAAGAGGCCTGCTGGTAGGGAATTTCCGTACCCTGTTCGATCACGGCCTCCTGCCGGTTCGCGGTAATGACGCGCGGATTGGAGACTACTTCACCGCGGCCTTCCTGTTGCAGTGCTGTCAGTTCCAGATCCAGCAGGGTGTTGGCACCGAGCAGCGAGAATGCGATACGGCCGGCATTGGTGGCTGCGATAGGGAAGTTGACGTTCATCCGCTGGTTGATGCCTGCTGTGCCCGTCGGAACCTCGATGGGGAAAGAACTCCCTGTGTCTGCCCGGTTTGACATCGCCGATGCGGCCATGACGTCGGTGGCATTCGCCGTGCCTGAGGTCATCAGCAGGTTGTCGCCCGCCTCGCTGACGTCTGTCACCCCAAAGCGTACGCCGAGATTTTTGGCGAAATCGTCAGAGGCGATGACGATACGGGACTCGATCAGGACCTGGCGTACCGGAATGTCCAGAGAGGTGATCAGGTTGCGGACGGCCTCCAGGCGGTCGACGGTATCGGAGATCAGCAACACATTGGTACGCTGGTCGATGGAGACTTCGCCACGTTCGGAGAGCAGGCCGCCTTTGCTTTTCAACAGTTCGGCGATTTCGGCCGCCTTGGCGTAGTTGATCTGGATAATGTCAGTCTTCAGCGGGGCCAGTTCCTCCACCTGCTTCTGTGCTTCCAGCTCAAGACGTTCCTGGGCGGCGATTTCCTGACTGGGGGCGACGAGGATGACGTTGCCGGCCTTGCGCATGGCAAGGCCCTTGGTCTTCAGGATAATGTCCAGCGCCTGATCCCAGGGAACGTTCTTCAGGCGCAGGGTAAGACTGCCGCGCACGGAGTCACTGGTGACCATGTTCAGGCCGGTGAAGTCAGCAATGAGCTGCAGTACGGCGCGTACTTCAATGTCCTGGAAGTTAAGCGACAGTTTTTCACCGGTGTAGCCGAATTCATCCTTTTTCTTGGCGGCGGCCTTTTCCTTGGGAACCTCCTTCACTTCGATGGTGTAGGTGTTGCCGGCATGGTAGGCCAAGTATTCGTAGTCTCCGGATGCCGAAATAGAGAGGCGGACACGGCCATCGATCTGGCTGGCGTCGATATACTGCACCGGGGTGGCGAAATCGATGACGTCGAGGCGTTGCTGCAGGTTTTTAGCCAGACTGCTGTCAGCGAATTCGACGAAGATTTGACGACCGGATTCGCCGGTACTGACCGGGATATTCTGGTCGGAGAGGCTGACAATGATGCGGCCTTCTCCCTGGGCGCCACGGCGGAAGTCAATGTTTTTGATGTGATGCAGGCTGGCTACGGGGGCTGCCTTTGCTGTGGATTCTCTTGTGGAGGCTGTATTTGCGGCGGTGCGGCTGCCGGCGATGGTCAGGACGACATCGTTCCCGGATACCTCGCTTTCAAAGGGGATAAGCTGAACGAGATTCAGGATGACGCGGGTGCGATTACCGGCCTCGACGGCGGTGACACTTTTAGCGAAGCCGATGCCGATGTTCTTATTCTTCCAGTTCAGGCTGCTGGTGGTCTGCGGAAAATCGAGTACCACCCGGGCCGGGTGATCGATGGTGAAGCTGCCTGGCTTGACGGCTGGGCCGCTAAATGTCAGACGAACCTGCACGCTGTCGCCGGGCAGGGAGGTAAAGGTGATGCTCTTCAGGCTGGCCAGATTGCTGTTTGCGGGTGTCTTTTTCGCCGGCTTTTTTTCTACCGTGGGTGCCGGCGCTGGCTCGGTGGCAGGTGCGGGCGTGTCGGTCTTGGTTGCACTGTCTGCCGAGTCTGCGGCCAGTGTGATGTAAAGATTTTTTCCTTCCGTGCGAACCTTATAGTCGACAAGCTTGTCAACATTGATCATCACGCGGGTGCGGCCGCTGGCCTGCACGGCCTTGATGTCCTTCGCGGCCCCGGTCTCGATGGGCAGCGGCAGGTTCCAGGGGAGGTTGTTGCTCACGCCCGGCAAATCCAGTGAGATGCGTGCGGGGCTTTCGCTGGTGAAGTCCTTCGTTTGTGGTACTTCGCCGGAAAGGGCCAGGCGGATTTCGACGCGATTGTCGTCGAGCTTCTTGAAATCAATAAAATCCAGGGTGGTTTCGGCAAGGGCTTGTGCTTGGGCAAAAACGGTCAGGCCAGCCAGTGCGATGCCAGTAAGTAGTTTTTTCATCCATTTTTCCCGCGTCTTGTGAGACATGTCGCTTGTTGTGCTGATTTTTTTCATGCAGTTGATAATGCCCATATTCAGTGTCCTCGCTGGCATCATTCGCTGACGGTCAGGGTTGTGCGTCTTTCGATCCAGCCACCGAGCCCATCCGGTACAATTTCTTTCAATTCCACCTGGGACTCAGTGATGTTGATGACTTCGCCGTTATCCTGGCCCATGTGCTGGCCGGTGGTTGTGCGATGCAGGGTGCCATCTGACGCAATGACCAGCGCCCAGCGCCGCCCTTTTTTCTCGATGGAGCCCACCATGCGAAGGCTGCCCAGGGAATACTGTTCCAGTGCTTCGCGTTCTCGCTTCAGGTCGGGCTGAAGGTCGGTGTTGGGGCGCCGGACATTTGCCTTGGCTTTTTCCGGCGGCTCAAAGGGGTCGCGCAGTGACGTTTCGTCATAAGTAAACTTTTCGTATTCCAGCAGCTCGGGGAGCGGTGGAATATTGCTTTTTTGCCGCTGTTCGACCTCCTGGACATAAGCCGTCAGGTCGTCCGTCTCTTTTCCCCCGCAGCCGTTCAGGCCAACGACTGACAGAAGGGCGAGTATACACCATCTCCTGGCCGGGGCTGTTCGGCGGCCAGCCGGATGCCGTGCGCGAGTTGGGGCGTTGTGGCTCATTATCTGCCCTTCCTTTTGCGAGTGTTGCTGGTGGACTTCTCGTCTTCATCGAGATAACGATAGGTCTTTGCGGTGGCCGACATGGTCAGCAGGCCGCTGTTATCGTCTTTGTTTTTGGCTTTGCGTGTGATGGTGAGGTCATGCAGCGTGACGATGCGTGGCAGTGCCGCGATACCGCTGACGAACTTGCCAAATTCGTGGGCCGTGCCGATGACGCGTAGCTGAATGGGGAGTTCGGCATAAAACTCCTTGGGGACTTCGGCAGCGGGTTTGAAGAGTTCAAATTCAAGCCCGGTTTGAATGCCGACATGGGACACATCGACAAGTACCTCGGCCACTTCGGTCTTGCCGGGTAACTGCAGCAGCAGGGTGCCGAAGGTGTGTTCCATTTCCTCCATCTGCTCTTTATAAACATCCAGGTTGGCAGCCTTGGCCTGTTTCTTTTCAAACTCGGCCTTGAGGGTGATTTCCTTGGCTTCCGCTTGTTCCAGGGTCAACAGCTGGTCACTGATATCCAGATAATAGCCGAGGAACAACAGGGCTCCGCAGAGCAGGGCGACGACAACAGCGCGTGCCGCGACGGGCCAGCTGCCAATGTTGTTGAAGTCGAGATTGTTGAGGTCGAGGTCGAGGTTCATTTTTCTGCCTCCTCCTCTTCCGGCTTGCCGCTGGTCAGATTCACCGTGAGCTTGAACCAGCTGTCATCCTCATAAGGCGCCTTGCCGGTCTCGATGACGGTCAGCCTGGGATTGGTAAACCACGGGGAGAGATTGAGGTTACGCATGAACTCGGAAATGTCCTCGTTGGAGTCGGCAACACCTTCGAGATGAACCGCACGCCCTGTACGGTTCAGCTTGATCAGATAAACCTGCTCAGGGATGATTCTTGCAATCTCATCAAACAAATGGACGATTTCGGATCGGCTGCTCTGCAACTCTTGAATGATCTTCATGCGCGCCAGCAGGGCCTGTTTTTCCTTCTCCAGGCTTTCGATCTCCTTGATCTCCCTGTCGACGCGGGTAATCTGATCCTGGATGAACGTATTGCGAGCCTGCTGGCCTTCGGTCATGCCATTGATCTGGATGTGCGCTAGCGCAATGATGCCAAGCATGAGTATGGCGGCGCCGACGGCAATGTTGATGAACAGCCGTTGCCGTTCACGTCGGAGTTCTTCGCGCCAGGGGAGCAGATTAATGTGTGGCATCAGTCGAAACTCCTCAACGCGAGACCGCAGGTAATCATCAGGGAGGGCGCATCGTTACTCAGCGCCTGTGCCTTGATGCGCGAGGCCAGGGCCATGTTGGTGAAGGGGTTTGCGATGGATGTGCTGGTACCGATACGTTCCTCGATCAGTTCATCCACGCCGGGGATCGAGGCACTGCCGCCGGCCAGGACGATGTGGCTGACGGCATTGTGATGACTGGAGGAAAAGAAGAATTGCAGGGAACGGCTGACCTGCTGAGCCATGGCGTCCTTGAAGGGGTCCAGAACCTCGGGCACGTAATTGTCCGGTAACCCGCCCTGGCGCTTGGCCATGCCGGCTTCCTCATAGGACAGGCCGTAGCGGCGCTGAATCTCTTCGGTCAGCTGTTTGCCGCCGAACACCTGGTCGCGGGTATAGATAATCTTTTCGTCATGCAGCACGCTGAGCGTGGTCATGGTGGCGCCGATATCGATAATGGCGATGGTCTTGTCGTCGCTGCCGCCAGGAATTTGTGAGGCAATGAGGGGAAACGCATTTTCCAGAGTGTAGGCCTCGATGTCGACGATTTTGGCGTTCAGTCCACCCAGCTCCACGGCGGCGACCCGGGAGTCGACGTTTTCACTGCGCGAGGCGGCCAGCAGGACGTCCAGCGTGTCGGGATTGTCTTCCGAGGGGCCGAGGATCTCGAAATCCAGATTGACCTCTTCGAGTGAATAGGGGATGTACTGGTCGGCCTCCAGTTCGATCTGGCTCTCGATCTCTTCTTCCGAGAGGGTGGCCGGCATGGTGATGATTTTGGTGATCACCGAGGAGCCGGCGACGGCCACGGCCGCATTTTTGGTGCGGCTGCCCGAGCGCTTGACCGCCCGGCGGACTGCCTCGCCAACGGCTTCGACGTCGGTGATGTTTTTTTCCACCACGGAGTTGGGCGGCAACGGTTCCGCTGCATAGGCCTCAACGCGATAGCCCTCGCCCTGCCGACTTAATTCCAGCAGTTTGACCGAGGTGGAGCTAATATCCAGGCCGATGAGAGGGAGAGATTTTTTACTAAATAACGATGCTAACCGCACGTTGTTCCTTCCTGTCGTTTCATGCAGGTAAGCAGATTATCGGTAGTTATACGACAAACTTTACGATAGATCAAAACTGCACTGAAAAAAATAGTATTGGGTTGATCTTATTAGAGGTTTTATACTCTGTCGACTCTGTCTACGCTTAACTACATGAACCCCATCACAGAAACCTGCTCTGGAAGCCTCGCTGCCCCTGTTTATGAAACGATTGTTATTGATATTGGCCGGACTAGGTGTCGCGGCATTGCTGACGGTGGTGCTTGGCATCTATTTCGTAGTGATGCCGAAGCTGCCGTCGGTGGACAACCTTAAAGAAGTTCAGTTTCAAGTTCCACTACGAATTTACACCCGTGACCACAAGTTGATCGCCGAGTTTGGTGAAAAGCGCCGCGCTCCGCTGGACTATGACGAGATCCCGGACCGTCTTATCAAGGCGGTGCTGGCGGCGGAAGACGACCGTTTCTTCGAGCATCCCGGCGTCGACTGGCGAGGCCTGCTGCGTGCCGCTGCCTACCTGGTTCGCACCGGCGAGAAGGGCCAGGGGGGCAGTACGATCACCATGCAGGTGGCGCGCAATTTTTTCCTCAGCCGCGAAAAAACCTATCTGCGCAAGCTCAATGAAATCTTCCTGGCGTTGAAAATTGAGGACGAACTGAGCAAGGAAGACATCATCACCCTGTACCTCAACAAGATCTATTTCGGCCATCGGGCCTATGGCGTGGCGGCCGCGGCGCGGGTCTATTACGGCCTGCCGGTGGACAAGCTGAGCACGGCGCAGATCGCCATGATCGCCGGCCTGCCCAAGGCGCCGTCCACCTTCAATCCGGTGGTTAATCCGTCCCGGGCCCTGGTGCGCCGGGGCTATGTGCTGGGCCGCATGCGCTTGCTGGATTTTATTTCCGAGGCCGAATATCAGGCGGCCATGAGCACCCCGGACGATGCCAAACTGCATGGCCTGTCACAGGAAGTGGTGGCACCCTATGTGGCGGAGATGGTGCGTAGTGAGATGGTTTCCCGCTATGGTGACAATGCCTATTCCAGGGGTTTCCGGGTGATCACCAGCGTAGACTCGGCCATGCAGTCGGCGGCCAATGCCGCCCAGCGTGAGGCCCTGCTGGCCTATGATTCGCGTCATGGCTACCGCGGCCCGCTGTCGCAGGCCGAGCTGGGCGAGGAAGATACGGAAGAACAATGGGCGGAGGTGCTAAAGCCCTATCGGGAAATCAATGGCCTGCTGCCGGTGTTGGTGCTGTCGGTAGAGGGGCAATCCGCCAGGGTCTACGAGCCGCGTCGGGGTATCTTGCAGATCGACTGGTCCGGGCTGTCGTGGGCCGCGCCGGCACTGCCGGCTGGCCGAACCGGTAAGGCGCCGGAACAGGCGGCTGATATTCTCGCCCGCGGTGACGTGATCCGCATTGCCGAACGCGGTAAAAAGGATGAATGGCACCTGGTGCAGGTGCCCACAGTGGAAGGTGCGCTGGTGTCCGTCAGTCCGCAGGATGGGGCCATTCGCGCCCTGGTGGGCGGGTTTAATTTCAGCGCCAGCAAATTCAACCGTATTACCCAGGCCGAACGCCAACCGGGCTCTAACTTCAAACCGTTCATCTATTCCGCCGGGCTGGAGAAAGGCTTCACGCCGGCGAGTCTGATCAATGATGCCCCGGTGGTGTTCGAGGACGAAGGTCTGGAGGCCACCTGGCGGCCGGAGAACTACAGTGGTCGTGTGTTCGGTCCCACCCGTCTGCGCGAGGCGCTGGTGAAGTCACGCAACCTGGTCTCTATCCGCCTGCTGCGCGCGATGGGTATTTCCTATGCCATCAACTACGTCAGCCGCTTCGGCTTTGACAAGGCACGTCTGCCACGCGATCTGTCACTGGCGCTGGGTAGCGGTGCCGTGACCCCACTGGAAATCGTCACGGGTTATGCGGTGTTTGCCAATGACGGCTTCCGTGTCAAATCCTGGTTTATTGAGCGCATCGAAGATCCGGATGGCGAGGTGCTGTACCAGGCGGCGCCGGCCACCGTGTGCAGGTATTGTGAGATAACGGATGCCGAGCGTACTGCTGCGCAGATGGCCTTTGTCGGCCCCCCCCGGCGTGACGAACAGGTGCCGGTCAACATTGCCCCCCGCGTGGCCACGGCGCAGAACGTCTACCTGATGCGCAGCATGATGCGTGACGTGATCCAGCGTGGTACGGCACGGCGTGCGCGGGTGCTGCAGCGTTCGGATCTGGCGGGCAAGACCGGTACCACCAACGATCAGCATGACGCCTGGTTTTCGGGTTTTAGCTCGGATCTGGTGACCACGGTGTGGGTGGGTTTCGACCGTCCGCAGCCGCTGGGTGAACGGGAGACGGGTGGCCGTGCCGCACTGCCGATGTGGATCGACTACATGCGCGAGGCGCTAAAAGGGCTGCCGCCGCGGCCGCTGGAGCGTCCTCCGGGACTGGTGACCGTGCGTATCGATCCAAAGAGCGGACTGCTGGCACCGGCCGGTCACCCCAAGGCCATCTTCGAAACCTTCCGCGTGGAGAATGTGCCGGCGGCACTGGACGAAGAGGCGACACCGGCGTATCAACACGGAGGCGACAGGCAGACCCCCCGCTCCGCTGCGGATGAAGCGCCGGAGGAGTTGTTTTAGACTCCAGGTCTAACGTGGTTTAGGTTCCAGTTCCATGTTCAGCAGGCCGGCCCGCTGCCCCATGACGGCCGGGTCGTCCGCTTCCTCCTCCATCTTCAGGCTCGGATCCACTTCGGTCCTGCCCTCCGAGAGGCTGATCTTCAGGCGCAGGTTGTTCTGCGAATCGGCATTGCGCAGGGCCTCCTCCAAGGATATCAGGCCGTCCTTGTAGAGCTTGAACAGGGCCTGGTCGAAGGTTTGCATGCCCAGATTGGTGGACTTCTCCATGATCTCCTTAATGGTGTGGATCTCGCCTTTGAGGATCAGATCCTGTATCAGTGGTGTACCCAACAGCACCTCCACCGCCACCGTGCGTTTGCTGTCCACCGTAGGGATCAGGCGTTGTGAAATAAAGGCGCGCACATTGAGCGACAGATCCATCAGCAGTTGACTGCGCCGATCATCGGGGAAGAAGTTGATAATGCGATCCAGCGCCTGATTGGCGTTGTTGGCGTGTAGGGTAGAGATGGTCAGATGGCCGGTCTCGGCGAAGGCAATGGCGTGCTCCATCGTCTCGCGGTCACGGATCTCGCCGATCAGGATCACATCGGGCGCCTGACGCAGAGTGTTGATCAGGGCATCTTCGTAGCTGTCCGTGTCCAGTCCCACTTCGCGCTGATTGATGATGGACTTCTTGTGGTTATGGATGAACTCGATGGGGTCCTCGATGGTAATGATGTGCCCCGCGCTATTGGCGTTGCGGTAGTCGATCAGCGCCGCCAGCGAGGTGGACTTGCCCGAGCCGGTGCCGCCCACGAACAGCACCAGGCCGCGCTTCTGCATGACGATCTTTTTAAGGATCGGCGGCAGGCCCAGCTCCTCGGAACTGGGGATCTGCGTCTTGATGTGACGAATCACCATCGCCACCTGGTTGCGCTGCTTGAAGATGTTGACGCGGAAGCGGCCCAGGCCCGTCTCAGAATGGGCCAGGTTCATCTCCGGCTTGATCTCGAACAGGGCGATCTGTTCTTCGCTCATCAGGCTGTAAGCCAGTTCTTTGACCTGCCCGGAGGGCTGGGTGGTCTTTTCCAGTGGTTTGAGCATGCCGAAAATCTTTGCGCTCACCGGCGCGCCGACTGTGAAATAGAGGTCGGAAGCCTCATACTTCACCATGAGTTTCAGATAGTCCAAGATCTGCATTCGATGGGTCCCGTGGTCAAGATTGATTCTGAATGATGCCCCTCCGGTATCGGTTCAGCGGGGCCGTTTCTTGAACGCAGCGGCGGGGGAGTTGGTGGAATGAGTCGAATCGAGATCAATGCCTGCCTGCCGGCGGTGCCCGAGGCCCTGCGCGATGAACTGGCGGCACGCTGGGCGGCCTTCGTCGATGCCGTGGATGACATGCCGTCCGTGTTGGGCGATACGCTGCTGCCCGAGCTGTGCCGTGTCTGGGCCTGTAGTGATTTTGTCGCCCAGTACTGCGTGCGTGATCCGGCGCTGTTGTTCGACCTGCTCGACAGCGGTGACCTGCACCAGGTCTATGCCGCCGACACCCTGGCCGGCCGTGTGCGGGCGGCGCTGGCCGACTGCGCCGATGCCGGCCAGCTCGGCATTGCCCTGCGCCGCCTGCGCCGCCGTGAGATGGTCCGCATTGCCTGGCGCGACATCACCGGCCACGCCGATCTCTGGCAGACCACCGTCGACCTCTCGGCCCTCGCCGAGGCTTGCATCCGCGGCGCCCTGGCCCGTCTGCAGGACTGGCTGCAGGCCGAATGGGGCGTGCCTACCGGCACCGTTAGCGGCACGCCGCAGCAACTGGTGGTGCTGGGCATGGGCAAGCTGGGTGCGCACGAGCTGAATTTCTCCTCCGACATTGACCTCATCTTCGCCTACCCCGAAAGCGGTGAAACCTGCGGCGTGTCACGCACGCGCAGCAACGAGGAATTCTTCACCCGCCTGGGTCGCGACCTGATTCGCACTCTGGACGAGAACACCGCCGAAGGCTTCGTGTTTCGCGTCGATATGCGCTTGCGTCCCTTCGGCGGCAGCGGCGCGCTGGCGCTGAACTTCGAGGCTATGGAGAACTACTACCAGGTGCATGGCCGTGACTGGGAGCGCTATGCCCTCATCAAGGCACGTCCGGTGGCCGGCCGGCCCGAAGATGGCGAACAGCTGCTGGGCCTGCTGCGTCCTTTTATCTACCGTCGTTATCTCGACTACGGTGCCTTCGCCGCCCTGCGTGAAATGAAGGCCATGGTGGCCGCCGAGGTGCAGCGCCAGGGCATGGCCGATAACGTCAAGCTGGGTGCCGGCGGCATCCGTGAAGTGGAGTTCATCGGCCAGGCCTTCCAACTGATTCGCGGCGGCCGTGAACCGGCCTTGCAACAGCGCGAGATCCGCCGTGTGCTGGCGTGGCTGGCCGAGCAGGACTACCTGCCGCGCTACGTGGTGGCGCAGCTGCTCGATGCCTACGTGTTCCTGCGCAACAGCGAACACCGCCTGCAGGAATACCGCGACCAGCAGACCCACAGCCTGCCTACGGACGAGACCGCCCGCCAACGTCTCGCCTACAGCATGGGCTGTGAGACCTGGGACGACTTTATCCCTGTGCTGCGCGGTCACATGGCGCGGGTGCACAGCCACTTCGAGCAGGTCTTCGAGGCGCCGCAGACCGGCGACGGCAAGGCCGCGTTGGACGCCCTGTGGCAAGGTACGCTGGACGCCGCCGCACAGGCAGCGCTGCGCGAGGCCGGTTTCGATGACGCCGGGGCGGTGCTGCGGCAGCTCAACGCCCTGCGCGACAGCTCGCGCTACCGCACCCTGCACCGCGCCGGCCGTGAGCGGCTGGACCGCCTGATGCCGCTGCTGCTGGCGGTGGCGGGGGCGCATGACGAGGCCGACGTGGTGTTGCAGCGGTTGCTGAAACTGGTCGAGGCGGTGGCCCGACGCAGCGCCTATCTGGCCCTTCTGGTGGAGCACCCGCTAGCCCTGTCGCAGTTAGTGCGCCTGTGTGCAGCCAGCCCGTGGATCGCGGCAAGGCTGGTGCAATACCCGCTGCTGCTGGACGAGCTGCTGGATGCGCGCAGCCTGTACGCGCCGGCCTCCCGCAATGAGCTGGCCGCTGAATTGCGACATCGGCTGGATGCCGTGCCCGACGGCGACCTGGAACAGGCCATGGACGTGCTGCGCCAGTTCAAGCAGGCGGCAGTGCTGCGTGTGGCTGCTGCTGACGTCATGGACGCGGTGCCGCTGATGGCAGTGAGCGATCACCTTACCCATATCGCCGAGGTGATCCTGGAGCAGGTGCTGGAGTTGGCCTGGGCCGATCTGCAGCGCCGTTACGGCAAGCCCTCCGCGGCGGGCGACGCCCCCGGTGAAGAAAAAGGCTTCGCCATCGTCGCCTACGGCAAGTTGGGCGGCATCGAACTGGGCTACGGCTCGGACCTGGACATGGTGTTCCTGCACGCCAGTAACGATGCCGCGCCGGTCAGCAGCGCCGTGACCGCAGGGCCGAAGGTGGTGGCAGATGCGGTGTTTTATGCCCGCCTTGGCCAACGCATTATTCATTTTCTGACCGCCCTCACCCCGGCCGGCACGCTTTACGAGGTCGATATGCGTCTGCGTCCCAGCGGTGCCTCCGGCTTGCTGGTGGTGGGCTTGCCTGGCTTCGAGGATTACCAGAAAAACAAGGCATGGATCTGGGAACACCAGGCCCTGGTGCGGGCGCGGGTGGTGGCGGGCGATGAGGCCGTGGCGAAGCAATTCCGCCGCGTGCGCCACGAGGTACTGACCCGCGAGCGCGATCCGCTGCTGCTGCAGAAAGAGGTACGCGAGATGCGTGAGCGTATGCGCGCATCATTGGGTCACGAATCCGCCGGCCAGTTCGACCTTAAGCAGGGGCGCGGCGGTATCGCCGATATCGAATTTATGGTTCAATTCGGGGTTCTGC
>CAZTPE010000049.1:5520-12603 GCA_964614545.1 uncultured Ectothiorhodospiraceae bacterium | reverse complement strand
GGGGCGGCTATTCAGCGTCAACGCCGCCACCGCCCGCATCATCCCCGGGCTGTTTGCGCGCAACGAACGGGTCATCACCTATTTCGACACCGAGGCCGGGCCCATGGCGATGGTGCTGGTAGGCGCCATCTTCGTCGCCAGTATCGAGACCGTGTGGGCCGGCGAAATCACCCCGCCGGCAGGCAAGCGGGTACGGCATTGGGATTACGAGGGCAGCGATGCGCGAGAATTCGCCAAGGGCGAGGAAATGGGTCGATTCAATATGGGCTCCACCGTCATCGTGCTGTTTGGCCGCGATGCCGTGCAGTGGGCGGATTCCATCACGCCCGGCGCGCCGGTACAGATGGGGCAACACCTAGGAGCCTGTCGCGTTTAGAACTATACTTAAAATTAGGTAGGCAGCGAAGGGGTTGGCAATGGTCGAAAAAATCACGCCTGTGGAAACCGGGCATGTCGCCTGCGCGGTATGCTTGAAGGAGATTCCTGCATCCGTGGCCTTTAACCAGGAAGGTGATGAGTACGCACAGCACTTCTGCGGACTCGAATGCTACGACAAATGGAAACAGCAACAGACGAAAGAACCCGAAGGGAATGATTAGTGGGGGCCTTCTCAATTAATAAGACCGTACGGTCTTATTAATTGAGAACGCCCCCCTAAAGGGCTGATGATTAATCTAGGTTAATGTGACGCGGCGCAGCCCCGCCACCGCACAATCATTTACATGGCTCGTGGTGCCGACCCGTTATGGTTTTGATAGGCCATAATCTCCTGCAGCGAACGGAACACGCCCGTGTCGAAATCGCAGAATTTGAACCCCACCCCCTGATCGGCAACCCGGACCACACGGGCGTGAACCGTGTGGCGGACACTCTCTTCTCCGGCTTCATCGGACAACAGACGAAAAACCAGTTCGACATTGGCATCCTTATTCATGCCTGCCACGGAATCAATACCCAGAAAGGTGCCGCCCAGGCCAATATCCGAGGAACGCCCCGAATTCAGCAAATCTCCGTTCAGATAGACATCGACACAGACTCGAAGCTGCTTTCTTTCACTCCAGCGTTTTTCCATTGTTTTCTCCTGACAAACCGAACGTCCCTGACACCCATTGTTGTTACTTCTTTTTTCGCATCACAAACGACGACATCGACTTTCCTATCGATGTCAGGTCGATATAAAAAGACAGCAAGATGCGGGCCAGGTTCCCGTCACGATTGATATCAGCTGATAAAACAAGCCACTGCAGATTCCTGAGAAAAAAGCTATCGAATCCCGCACTCTATTTCTGTTCAAGAATGTAAAGTAAATCGACGCCTGACAACAGCCCTGTTTTTTACTGATTCAGGCACGAGCAAAGGGAAATGAAATAACATCTGACAGCCGCGTTAGACCATTGAATACCAATAATAACCTGTCCAACCCCAGGGCTACGCCCGCACAGGGGGGTATGCCTTCATCCAGCGCCGTGAGCAGACGCTCATCGATAGGGATCGGCGGTAAATCCTGCGCCCGGCGATGCACCAGATCCTGCTCAAAACGCGCCCGTTGCTCGCGGGCATCAGTCAGTTCATGAAAACCGTTGGCCAGTTCCACGCCCTGGTAAAAAAGCTCAAAACGTTCAGCTATGGCAGAAACATCCGCCGTGGATTGGCTGATACGTGCAAGGGCCGCTTGTGAAGCGGGGTAATGATAAACAAAAGTGAGCCCCCCCAGCCCCAGACGAGGCTGAATGACATGGCTCATGAGCAGATCCAGCCAGCCGTCACGATCCAGCCCGGAAATACCCGCTAGAGCCGGAAAGCCTGCCGCACACTGCGCCAGAGCCTCTGCGCCGGCCGTATGGGGATTCAGCCCGAGATGCCGCTGAAACAGCTCTGCATAGGTCATACGCTTGGCGGACACATCGGGCAACCGCCCATCGGCCAGCTCGGTCACCAACGCCTCAACCTCATCCATCAGCTGAAAATGGTCAAACCCGGGCCGGTACCATTCCAGCAGGGTAAATTCCGGATTGTGCAACCGCCCGGCCTCGCCCTGGCGGAAGGCCTTGCAGATCTGGTAGATGGGACCGCTACCGGCGGCCAACAGACGCTTCATGGCGAATTCGGGGGAGGTGGTAAGGTAAAGCGGCCGACCCTGTGCCGCACCGGGGCCTTCGTAGCGGGTCTCGAAACTGTGGATCTGCGGATCGGTGGTGCCGGCGGCAGAGAGCAGCGGCGTCTCCACTTCCAACACGTCTTTCTCGGCAAAGAAACAACGCAGGCGGCTCATCAAGGCTGCCCGCTGTTTCAAGGCATCCAGCGTTGCGCTGGGTTGCCAGTCTACGTCTTGGTGTGACACGCGCGCGGTGTTTTTTCGTCAGATCAACCCTTCACCCGGCCCACATATTCGCCGCTGCGCGTGTCTACCTTGATAACTTCATCGTTTTCCACAAACAGGGGCACACGCACCACGGCGCCGGTCTCCAGGGTGGCCGGTTTGCCACCGCCGCTAGCGGTGTCGCCGCGCACACCAGGGTCGGTCTCGACAATGCGCAGCTCGACAAAGTTGGGTGGCACCACGTCGATGGGACGGTCGTTCCAAAGGGTCACAACGCACGAGTCCTGCTCCTTCAGCCACTTGCCGTTGTCACCCACGGCACTGGTATCGGCAGCCACCTGCTCAAAGGTCTCGGGGTGCATGAAGTACCAGAACTCGCCGTCGTTGTAGAGATATTGCAGATCCGTATCCATCACGTCGGCACCCGGTAGGGATTCACCGGATTTGTAGGTGCGCTCCACGGTGCGGCCGGTGAGCAGGTTGCGAAGCTTGACGCGGGCGAAGGCCTGTCCCTTGCCCGGCTTGACGAACTCGCACTCGATCATGGCGCAGGGGTCGTTGTCGATCATGACCTTGAGGCCGGATCGGAATTCATTGGTCGAGTAATTAGCCATTTCAGCCTCATTCTGGGAATATTGGCCGCCCGTTCCGCCTTGCAACAGCCCTTGTCAGGTTGCGCAGAGGCCACAAGCGATTAAATAGAAGTGCCCTTCATGATACCGCTAAGCACAGACCATTGTCAGGACACAGACTGGAAAAAGGCCCTGGCTACGGCCATCCGCCAGCCCATCGAACTACTGCGGGCCGTCGGCCTGAGCACGGAACAGCTGCCGGAGCCCATCGACGATGCCGCGGATTTCCCCCTGCGCGTGCCGCGGGCCTACGTCGAACGCATGCGCCACGGTGATCCGGCCGATCCCTTGCTGCGGCAGGTGCTGACCCTGCGCCGTGAGCGGGAAACGCCCACCGGCTACAACCTGGACCCGGTGGGTGACGGCCCTGCCACCCGCCGCCCGGGGCTGTTGCAGAAGTATCACGGCCGCGCACTGATCGTCACCACCGGCGCCTGCCCCATCCACTGCCGCTACTGCTTCCGCCGGCATTTTCCCTATGGCGAGGCGCACGCCGGCACGGACGACTGGCGTGATACCCTCGCCTACATCGCCGCCGACGCCAGCATCAGCGAGGTGATCCTCAGCGGCGGCGACCCACTGAGTCTGGATACCCCGCGCCTGCGCACCCTCAGTGAGGGCCTGCGCGACATCCCGCACATCCGCCGCCTGCGTATTCACACCCGCATGCCGGTGGTGCTGCCGCAGCGCATCGATGATGAACTCCTAGCCTGGCTGACCGAGCTGCCCTGGCGCACGGTGGTGGTGATCCATACCAATCACGCTAACGAAATCGACGACACCGTCGCCTGGGGCCTGCGCCAGATCCAGGCCGCCGGCGCCACCCTGCTCAATCAGACCGTGCTGCTGCAGGGGGTCAACGACTCGGTGGTGGCACTGGCGGATCTGGGAGAAAGCCTGTTCGAGGCCGGTGTCCTGCCCTATTACCTGCATCTGCTGGATCACGTGCAGGGCGCTGCGCATTTTGCCATCGACGAGACACGCGCACACAAACTGATGGAACAGCTGCGCCGGCAACTGCCGGGCTACCTGGTGCCACGGCTGGTTCGTGAACAGGCCGGTGCACCCTATAAACAACTAGTGTAGTGTCCGAGCCCTTGAACAGAGCAAACCCGGCCTGCACTCTTCGGCAAGTCACTAAAGGCACAACAAGTCATTAAAGGCACAACAAAAATCTGCCGAAATACCCTTATGATAGGAGAATGTGGCGTTTTATCCGCAGCGAAGTATACTCTCGTACGGATATACAGGGCCGTAAAATAAATTTAGGGCAGTTCTAATAATATTTGAACCGCCCTTAAAAACCAGGAGCAAACGTGGCAGGCAATACACTGGAAGGGCTGCTGACTATTCCGCACCAACTGCAACCCGGCAGCAACTCATTCCCTACCCGCCCCAAACAGGTAGAGGCCTGGGTGGAAGCCCTGCCGATGGCCAATATCGGCGAATGCGCACGCCAGATCTATACTACCCTTCGGGAGATGAACCGGCTGATCATTTCGCCACAGGATCGCTTCAAGTCACTGGAAGCCCTGCGCCCCCCCCTGTTCGTCATCACTGAAACCCTGAAGAAACACTACATCCGGCAGAACCTGCCACTTTCGCCAAAAAATCAGAAGATCGCCGAACTCGCCATCCAGCTCAATTCCGAGATGGCCATGGGCTACAAGTCCATCATCGAAGACACCCTGGCGAAAAGCTTTTCCCGCCTGAAGATGAAAAGCATCGGCATCAACATTCATCGCGCCATGCATTATCTCAGCAATGTGCTGCTGTGCGCCTACCAGATCTACATTCACCACCCGGAAAACACCTGGCTGGAACTGAATCGTCTGTACCTGTTTACCGAAGAAAACCAGTTGCACGACAAAATGATCAAAGACGCCATTACGGAAAGCGACACGCCGGACAGCACCATCGAAGACAACTATAAGCAGATCCTGCTGCTGGCCCTGGCCAATCCCTACGGTCTGCGCCAGCATATTACCGACGCGATCTTCAAGACTCTCAGAGAATGGGCGCCCGCCTGCCGCATCCTGCCCTACAGTGTCCTCGGAGAGGTAGAGGGCTGCACCTCGATCAACCTGAACAGCGATGCCGCGCCCGGCTTCTTTTGTGACGACGGTGCCACCAACCCCGTTTTCTGCCGCAATGTCGACACAACCGAAATGACCCGTATCATTAGCAACGGTATACTGCCACAGGGTTCAGGCTATAGCGGAATTCCGGAGGAAGTACTCAAGCGTCTGGCGCTCACCTGGAGCGGCAAGTCCCGGCGGGCCTTTTCGCGCACCGCCAGCAATAATAAAATCACCATTACCCTGGGCCTGAGCGCAACACATCATTATATCGACGAGATCCTGCGCCCGCTGCGGGTGGGCGTCAGGAGCCTCTGTGCCGGCACCATCGAAAATATCAATGTACAGCCCGTTCTGGGCACACCGGATGACAGCATGGAACTGGACAGGCCGGCGCTCTACACCAGCACGCCAGTATTCGGCATCAGCAATATCGATGACCATACGCCGGACGTATGGGATCCTGACTACACTTATCGCGCCTCCAACCCAACCTACAGCATGTCCGCCAACGAGGAAGATGACCGGCGACGCAGGGAGGCCCTGTTCACCCCCGTTGACTGCAAGGGCGTCAACGAAAGTGCCGGTGGCTACTGCCTGTTGGGCCGTGTGGAATATGACAAGGACTCACGGCGCGTGCAGGTGGGCGAACTGGTCGGCCTGAATGACGACACATCGGATCCCGGGCAGTTTTCCATTGGCATCATCCGCCGCATCAAAAGCTGGAAAAACGGTCTCGAACTGGGCATTCAAAAACTGGCGCCCTGTGCCGAAGCCATCGCCACAGCTGCCATCCCCAAGGATGGAGAAAGCAAAAAATACAACCGCAGCCTGATCCTTCCTGAACTTAGCGGCATTAACCAGCCTACCACCATCATTACCCATGCCTGGCAGCGTGAAGGTGATAACATCATCACTAACATTCACGGCCAGAAGGCCTTGATCAAGCTGAGCAAGATGCTGGAAAGCACTGGCGTCTTCGCACAATTCGAGTTCACTGTGATCGAAAGCGAAGATACCCCGCCGAACAAAACCGGCCTCCCGCAAGAAGAGGAAGGCTTTGATGACGTGTGGTCGACCCTCTGAGCCTGCTCGCCCACCCATCAGCACAGATTTCCAGGAGTAATTCATTGGACACCGGGAATGTCATTCGTCCGCTGATTCTTGAAGAATCATCTAACGATGCCGAAGCGCTGGCCAGCAGCCTGCGCAACGCCGGCTTCGCCGTGCGCTACCGCCATATCGAGGATAACGAAGACCTGCAGTCCGCCCTCGACGAGCAGACCTGGGATATCCTGCTGGCCGCATCGCAGGTCGGCGACTACCGCGCCCTCGATGCCATTGCCACCATCAAACGGGCCGGCAAGGACATCCCCTGTATCGTGTTTGGCCCGCAAGGCGACAACGACGGCATCGTGGCCATGCTGAAGGCCGGTGCTGCCGACTACGTCAATGAAGAAGCCCAGGATCATCTGCTGCTGGTGATCAGCCGGGAAATCGACAACCTGCGCGAACGCCGCGCCCATCGGCAATGCAAAAACCTTTACGTGGAAAGTGAAAAACGCAACCGCGTGTTGCTTGACAGCTCACGTGACCCCGTGGCCTACCTACACGAAGGCATGCATGTCTACGTCAACCAGAGTTATCTGGACATTTTTGGTTATGTCGACCGCGACGAGCTGGAATCCGTGCCGGTTATGGATATGATCGCCGCCGACGAGCAGCAGAAATTCAAGGACATCCTGCGCACCCTGGGCAATGGTGAAACACCGCAAGGCACACTGGAATTCAACGTCGTGCATGCCGGTGGCAACGAATTCCAGGCCACCATGCAGTTCTCTCCGGCCAGTGTGGATGGCGAGCCCTGCACCCAGATCATGATTCACCAGAAAAGTCACAACAAAGAGCTGGAAAAGGAACTGCAGCAACTCCGCCAGCAGGATCTGCTCACCGGTCTGTTCAATCACCAGCACTTCATGGAGGAGCTCAAGGCAACCCTGGCCAGCGCAACGGTGGACAAATGCCACGGCACCCTGCTGTACCTGGAGCCCAG
>CAZTPE010000049.1:0-5420 GCA_964614545.1 uncultured Ectothiorhodospiraceae bacterium | reverse complement strand
GCGCTGAAGAACAATCGCTTCAGCCTGCAGTATCAGCCCATTGTCAGCCTGCATGCGGAGCCGGGCGAGCGCTACGAAGTCCTGCTGCGCATGTTGGATGCGGATAACCAGCTGGTGATGCCGGGTGAATTTCTCGATGCCGCCGAAAATGCCGGGCTGTTGATCGACATCGACCGTTGGGTCGTCAGAAATGCCACCCGCACCCTGCTGGACAAGCGCAAGCTGGGCAAGAAGCTGCAATTCTTCATCAAGCTGTCTTCTGCCTCATTGAATGACCCGGGCACGCTGGGCTGGATCAGCAAACTGCTGCAGGCCGCCCGCCTGCATGGTGACAGCATGGTGTTCGAGATCACCGAACAGGCCGCCGTAGAAAACCTCTCTACGGCAAAAAATTTCGCCGATGGCCTGCAGCAGTTGCACTGCAAGTTTGCCCTGGATCATGTGGGCAGCGAGACTCAGTCCCTGTCCTATCTCAATCACCTGCAGGTGGACTTCCTCAAGATTGATGGCAGTCATATCGCCAATGTCAACAATGAAGACAGCCAGCAGGTCATTCAGGAGGTGGCCGAGCTGGGCCGCAGCAAAGGCTTCCAGACCATTGCCGAGCATGTTCAGGACCCGGCTTGTCTGGCGGTGCTGTGGCAGCACGGGGTGAACTTCATTCAGGGCTATTACCTGCAATACCCGGAAGATGACATGGACTATGATTTCTCCAGCGGCGGCGGCTGAGGGATACCGCAGGTTCTTGCCAAGACACCAAGCCCGCCAGGAGACAAGTTCATTTCCTCGCGCACCCCGCGGTCTTGACGAGAAACCCTGCCCCGCCCTTTCTGCTTTGCACTTGCTTCAATCAGAAACACCGGCCTCAAGGCGGTAGAACCCGCGGTACGGATCAAACCCATCAAAAATTGTCCGCGAATGAACGCCAATAAACGCCAATGACCTTTTGAATTCCATTGGCGTTTATTGGCGTGTATTTGCGGACCAATCCCTTCACCACAACAAAAAGAAGGGCCAGACGGAGCCCGTGCAATCAATCCCGTAGCGTGCGCCATCACGCGTACTTGCTCGTGCACACGGCGCACACTACATCCCTACCTGCAGCCCGAGCACGACATGAACTACGACTTCCCCAGCAGCGGCGACTCACGGAAATGATACGCATTCTCGCCAAGGCGCAGAGTTCGCCAAAAAACATGTTGATTCCTTTGTGGCTCTGCGCATTAGCGAGAGCCCCTCTGAAAACATTACGAAAAAAGCGCCCGAAGGCGCCTTTTCTCATGCCGAGAAATGTCCCTCTCAGGCACTGGCCCGCAGCGCCTCAATGCGATCATCCAGTGGCGGGTGCGAGCGAAACAGACCTTTCAAACCACGGCTGATATGGCCGGAGATACCGAAGGCCGCCAGCTGATCCGGCAGCTCCGCCTCACCGGCGCTCACCTTCAGGCGCTGTAGGGCGGCGATCATCTTCTCCCGCCCGGCCAGCGCCGCGCCACCCGCATCGGCACGGAACTCGCGTTTGCGCGAGAACCACATAACGATCGTGCTGGCGAGGATGCCCAGCACGATCTCGGCAATAATGGTGGTAATCCAGAAGGCCGGGCCGTGACCGCGTTCGTTTTTGAACACCACCCGATCAACAAACTGCCCGATGACCCGCGAGAGAAAGATCACGAAGGTGTTCACCACCCCCTGAATCAGCGCCAGGGTCACCATGTCGCCATTGGCCACATGACTGACCTCGTGGGCCAGCACCGCCTCGGCCTCATCCTGGGTCATGTTGTCGAGCAGGCCGCTGCTCACTGCCACCAGGGCATTGTTGCGCGACATGCCCGTGGCGAAGGCATTGATCTCCGGGGCAGAGTAGATGGCTACATCAGGCATACCAATGCCGGCCGCCCGGACCTGGCGCGCCACCGTATCCAGCAGCCACTGTTCGCGGTTGTTGCGCGGCTGCTCGATGACCTGAGCGCCAGTGAAACGCTTCGCCGTCCACTTGGATAGAGCCAGGGAAATGAAGGAACCGCCGAAACCGATGACGAAGGCAATAACCAGCGAGACACCGATGTCGAGGTCGATACCCTGTTCTTGGAAGACAGGAGCAAGAATCGGCAGGGTGATACTGAGCACCACGATGATGGCCAGGTTGGTGGCCAGGAACAAGGCAATTCGATTCATTCAGTAAAACTCCCAAATCAGGAAATTGGTTCAGAAGGAGGGTATGTAAGGGGCAGCCTGTAGCTTTTCAAGCCCTATTTGACAGTACCCTTTTGCAACACATGCAGGACAAATTCCCGCTGCAGGGTGCCGGTGGACTGAATCGTCCGCGAAACACGCTCCTCGCCCCGCTCCAGACTGACCGGCGTCGCCGAGGACAGGCGGTGGCTCTGGTGCAGGATCACACCTTCCCGCCCGTCCGCCAGGCGTGCCCAGATGGCCGGCAGGGCCATATCGCTCTGGCTGAGGAAGTCGCTCTGCACCGCCGTGGCCTCGACCCGGGTGGAAAGGGTACGCAGGGTCACCTCGATATCCGGCCCGTTGCGTAGAAAGCGCGACACATAGGCCACCGTTGGCGAACGCAACTCATCACGCGTATAGCCAAAGGCCACCAGCTGACCGATAAACAACGCCGTGGTGAACTGGGACTCACGGGTCTTGATATGCACCCCACCGGCACTGATATCCATCACGAACCACTGACCGGCCGAACTGGAATCACGATCCGTGGCGATCAACGCCGAGCGCTCCGCCAGCGCATCGCGCAGCTGGTGCTCATCACTCAGCAGGGCGCGCTCATCATCCTCCACCTCGGCCTCCATCAGCAGCTGATAGACCGCCATGAAGCCCGTGTAAACGTACAATATCTTCTTGCCGAGGGAATACCTGCGCGGATGCTGGCGCCGTTTCATATGCAGCTTGTCGCACATGGCGTCTACCGTCAGCAGGCGCGTGAGATCCTGCGAATCCGCCACCATGCGAGAACGGTCATCGGCATTATTGCTGTCGAACAGGCGATACAGTTGCTCATGCTCCAGCCGCAAGGATTCTTCCAGCAATATCAGGTCGATACGCACCGCCACCGGCACCTGCTGCTCACCGGTGGTGCCATGCTCCTCCGCCGCCAGCAGCCGCTGCCGCGCCAGCGACGCCTCGGCCTTTTCATCCTGACGCTCGAAATACGGCGGCCTGTCCTGATTGCCGTAGACGATCACCTGCCCCATGCCCAGCGCTATGCCGGTATCCGTTACCGCCTTCAGCTTCGGCAGCACCTTGGCCAATTGCGCATCAACGATATGCATCTTCTGCGAGGAAACCGTATTGGTATCCATCAGCCCAAAGAGCTGAATGAGGATAAAAAGCTGATGGATGCTGATGTTCTGAGGCAATCGGCGGGACAGATCCGTATCGCCGTCCTTGCGTTCCAGCGGCACCTGCAGACAACTCAGAGCCTTATGCTGGGCATGCACATCCTCGCACTGACGGATGGCAAAGAAAATACGATTACAGTCCAGCCAGGCGGTGGCGGGCAGCTTCTGATAGCGCAGCGCACGCAGACGCTGTTCCATACGAATCAGCTCGAGGACAAGCTGCGCACACTCCCGCACCCGACCGCGCACACGGCTGTAGCGCGCATCCGACAATTGATAATCACGTCGCAGGATATGCTTGAAACCCAGGGACAGCTGGGAGCAGACATGGATCGCCACCATCAGCCCCTCACGGCGATCATGGGCCTCCGGTACGGCATCACCCTTGTGGTGCTCCGAATAGATCTTGCGGATCGCCGGGCAGGCGTACTGCAGGCAGAAGATCACCCAGCGCAGACGCCGCCCGGGTGGCAGGCGCTCACCGTTAATGCGCTTCAGGTAGCGGTCGATCTCACGCAGCAGCTCGATGGGATACTCACCCAGCTCACGCCAGGACTCCGGTGGTGGCAGCAGCTTGTCCTTCTGATTGGAAAGGCGGCTGCGGGTCCGCAGCGCAGGCAGTTCCAGTGGCATCGGCAGTATCCGCGGCGCAATCTCCCTGCCTTTTTTCCTGGCAACAGGCAACCAGTCCAGCCACTCGGGCATATCTATCACTGTATCGTCACCGCGTTATTCATGCCCTGTCACATTAGCCCGCCCGCCCTTCAGCGACAAGCCTCAACGCTCGCCCGCCAGCACACCATCGACGCGCTGAAAACCGCGCGGCAGCTTGGCGCCCCGGCGGCCGCGTTCACCGGCATAGTGTTCGAGATCCTTTGCCCTCAGCGTCAGGTGACGCTTGCCGGACAAAATCGTCAGGCTCTCGCCCGCCGGCACCACGGCCATCCCCACCACATACTCCTCGCGATCCAGCACCCGCGCCGCCGGAATACCGATGATCTTGTTGCCCTTACCCTTGGCCATCTCCGGCAATTCGCTGAGCGGGATCACCAGCAGCCGGCCCGCGGTAGTGACGGCGGCGATACGGTCCGTAGCCACGTCCGTGACTGGACATACCGGCAGCACCTTGGCTCCGCGAGGCAGATTCAGCAGCGCCTTGCCACCCTTGTTCTTGGCAAACATATTCTCCAGCCGGGTGACAAAGCCGTAACCGGCGTCCGAGGCCAACAGGTAGCGGTCGTCCGGCCTGCCCGACAGCACATCGACGAACTGCGCGCCATCAGGCGGATTCACCCGCCCGGTGAGCGGCTCACCCTGGCCGCGCGCCGAGGGCAGGGTGTGGGCTGGAATGGAATACGAACGCCCCGTGCTGTCGAGGAACACCGCCAACTGGTTGGAGCGCCCGGCAACGGCAGCCCGGAAGGCATCACCGGCCTTGTAATTGAGCGCCGTAGCGTCCACTTCATGGCCCTTGGCGGCACGAATCCAGCCTTTCTCGGACAGCACGATGGTCACCGGATCGGCGCTGATCAGCGCCGTCTCGTCCAGCGCCTGCGCCGCCTCGCGCTCGACGATGGGCGAGCGGCGCTCGTCACCGTATTCCTCTGCATCGGCCAGCAGCTCCTTTTTCACCAGCGTCTTCAGACGCTGCTTCGAGCCGAGGATCTTTTCCAGCTTGTCGCGCTCGGCGGCCAGCGCCTCCTGCTCGGCACGGATTTTCATCTCCTCCAGGCGTGCCAGCTGACGCAGTTTGGTGTCGAGGATGTAGTCCGTCTGTTCCTCGCTGAGATTGAAGCGCCGCATCAGTACAGCCTTGGGCTCATCCTCGGTGCGGATGATGTGGATCACTTCGTCAAGATTGAGGAAGGCGACCAGCAGGCCATCCAACAGGTACAGGCGGCGCTTGACCTTCTGCAACCGATATTCCAACCGCCGGCGTACGGTGTCGGTGCGGAACACCAGCCACTCGCTGAGCAGACTACGCAGATCTTTGACCTTTGGGCGGCCGTCGAGACCGATGATGTTCATGTTGACGCGGTAGCTGCGCTCCAG
>CAZTPE010000048.1:4864-12663 GCA_964614545.1 uncultured Ectothiorhodospiraceae bacterium | reverse complement strand
GGTTCGCTGGGGTGGCGAAGAATTTCTGCTCATCTGCCCCCACGCCGGACAGGATGAAATCCGCAGCATCGCCGAACGCATGCGCACCCGCGTGTCGGCCAGCCCCATCGAAGCGCAGTCCGGCAATGCCCCGCTGACGATAACCGTCAGCATCGGCACCGCGGTTGTCGCCGCCGGGGTGAAAACGACAGCGGATGCTATCGTGGCCAGTGCCGACCGGGCGCTCTACGCGGCCAAGGATGCTGGCAGGGATACCGTGCGAGGTAGTGAATCTCAGCCTGCGCAGCCATAAAGGACTGGGGATTTCCCCGTTGTTATCAATGCAATGCGTAGGTTGGGCAAAGGCGCGATAGCGACGTGCCCAACGGGATGCATGGAAATGTTGGGCACGCTGCGCTTTGCCCAACCTACTCTGCGGTTTCGTTTTCCTGTGTTGTTGCGGCGGCCAGCGCCTGCACAGCCTCATCGTTAACGAAGCTGACGATCATGGGATGGATCTTCAGCCAGGCCTCGCCGCTGACCAGGTCTTCTTCACTGCGGAATTCGATCAGGCGCAGGCGGCGCAGATGGGCGAACAGCTGTTTCCGCTCGGTGAGCTTTTCCGGCAGGCTGCGCGCCAGGATGTTTTTCATGGCGATGCCCAGGGCCTCGATGGATTCGGTGACGTAGCCCTTGTCGTCCACCTGGCCTTCGCGCAGCGCCTTGTCGTATTGCAGGCGCAGCACCAGCACCATGGCTACCTCCGATTGGGACAGCCGGTTGCGTAGGCTGCCGGCAAAGGCCGGGTTGTCGGTGTCGTTCATGCCTGGCACCTGACTACCCGGCGGGTAGAGGCGCAGGTATTCAAAGCGCCGGTCGTGAAATAGGGTGATGTCCATAACGTGCAGGTAGTCCTGTACCAGTTCGGCGACGCGCAGATAGCGGTCGTAAAGCTGCTGCTCGGTCTGGCTTTCGTCGCGGCACAGCACGCCGTAATTGAGCAGGCGGATGACCAGCTCGCGGAACTCATCGAGACTCAGATTTTCCTTTTCGAGCCGTTGGCTCAGTAAGTCAGTCAGCATGGTTCTTTTCCTGGGATTGTTCCACCAGTTCGATGATGAAGTCATCGGTGATTTGATAATAATCGGTTTGCACCTGCTGGCCGGTGGGCTGCACACGGAAACGGAATTCGCTGGAGTGGCGCCCGGCGGCACCGGCCTCGATGGCGTGGGCAGCCATCAGCAGATCCCGGGCGTTTTGCACCGGTAGCTGGTTGCTGTGGATGCGGTGGCCGTTTTTGAGTGCGGTGATGATGAATTGCCCCACCTCCCGGTTGTTGACCACAAAGGCCTTTTGTAGCGACTGCTGAATGAACAACTCGCGGCGTGAGGCCTTGTCCATGGGCGCATGCGCCTCGGCGGAACTGTTCACCACCCGTCGTTGCCGCCCGGCGTGCAGCCGCAATGCGCCGGGGTCGGTCACGCCGAGGTCGAGTGAGGCCATGGCATCGGCGACGGCATCCAGCGCCTGCGGTTGTTTGTTTTTTTGCAGCGCGCCCAGTTGCTGGCAGAGGTTGAGCAGGTCGCCCTGTTCGCCGCCCAGGGTGTAGCTGAGCTGGCGAATAATGATGTCGGCGCGGCGGGTGAAACTGTGCAGGGCATTGCGCAGTGCCGGCAGCATGATGTCGCTGGCGCTGTGGATGCGCGATTCGATGCTGTCGAGGATGTGGTAATACAGCGAGGCCTGCCGATCCTGCAGCAGTTCCGGCGCCAGCTTGCGTAATTCGATCTCGGCACTGGCCTTGAATTTTTTCTGTTTGCGCTTGGCCTTGCGCAGCAGCGACTGGATTTCATCACGGTACTTTTCCACGCTGTCGGCTGACAGGCGCACGGAAAGATCCGGCATGAAGCGCTTTTCCATGAAATCGAAAAATTCGTCGCTGGCCTGCTGGATGACCTGCTGGGCCTCTACCTCCCGCACCAGCAGGCGCTTGCGCTCATCCAGCTCGGCGATCACGTCGCTGAAATCACTGATGATGCGTTCCGAGTATTCATAGGCATCGAGCAGGTCATACACCTCGCCACGCTCGAGGAAGGATTGCAGGGCATTGCGCGTGTTGCGGGTATTGCGATGGCGGGTACGGAAGCCGCCGCCGGCGGTCTCCACCACCGGCTGGGTGGACAGCCGGCGGACACGGCGGTAGGCATAGCTGCTTTGCAGGGTGGCTTCGTCGGCATGGCGTTCGACCCAGCCGTGCTCCAGCAGCAGGTTGAGAATCCAGTTGGCCTGTTCGCGCTCGCTGCGCACCGGCGCGGCAAAGTCTTCTTCGTCCTCGTCCAGCACGGGGGTGCGGGTGATGGCCTCCTGAAAGGATTCCAGCACCTGGTCACGGGTAAAGGCGCGCTTGTAGTCGGCCAGTGAGCCGTAGAGGCGGGCGTGCAGGATACGCAGGCATTCCACCACCTGTTCCCGGTATTTACCGGCGAAAGGGCGGAAGAAGTGTGTGCGATTGTCGGTGAAAAACATGGCGGCGATTTTGTCAGTAATCGCGAGACAATGCTATTGGTCTGCTGTCGGGAAGGGAAGGCGTGCATGGCGCACCCTACGGGGCTGTCATCAATTCGGCATTTTGCCGGTGAAGTCTTCAGTTGTTCGGGGGCAGATCATTGACGTTCCTTGTTACAACAGATTGGCTCAGGAGGTGCTGGCCGGAACGGACGAAATAGTAAGTCAATCCCAGTAAGAAAGCCGCGACGCTCCACATGCCCAGATCGATCCAGGTAGGGTGTGTTTCCGCCACGGGTAACATAATGATTTCGCGCACCACGACGACCAGTGCGACTTCGATAAATACCGCCACATCGATGGCGCCTCCTCGCAGGTGGTCGAGTTCCGTATTGATGAGTTCCACCATGGTCCAAAGCAATAACAAGATACCGAGGGCATGCAGAAATCCTTTTATCAACGAGTGGCTTTGAATGGCCATGTAGATATCGTGAAAAAAGAGCGCGCTAAGCAGGGCCGTGGCGCTGACGAGTGCCAGACTGATCACGATGTGTGTCAGGCGACTCGTCCAGGTCAGCAGGTTTGTCGTGTAATCGGTAAGTTTTTTCATGGGTCAGTAGGTGTTTTAGACGAGCTGATGGGGGTGTTGTGGGAGCCGCGATAGCTATGGCAGTAAGTCCTTCGCGGCTAAAGCCGCTCCCACAAATTGTTGTTGTAAGCAGCAGGAATCCCGTCCGGAAAAATTCAAGGGAATTCGCTCAATTTCGCATATCCCGCCTTGGCCGCGATGGCCTGTCCTTGCGCTGAGCGGGCAAAATCGAGGAAGGCGCGCAGGCTTGGCGCCATTTCGCGGCCCGGTGGCAGGTTGTAGGCGATAGCCAGGGTGCGGGTGAGGGGATAGTGCCCACTGCGGATAGCCTTTGCGGTGGGGGCGATGGCCGGCTCACCGTTGCGACGGGCCACGGGCACGGTGCGCAGGTCGGGGCCGCGCAGGGCGCTGCTGGCGAAGCCGATGGCGGCACGCTCACTGCTGATGGCCGCCTGCACGCCGCCGGGGCCGGGCACGGCATTGAAGTCAGGGCGGAAATCGCCACCGCACAGCGCCTTGCGGCGAAACAGGTAGTAGGCCCCGCTGTCATCGCTGAGGCCGACGGGGCTGATGGGCAGCCGCGCCAGCTCGCCGGTGATGCCCAACTCACCCCAGGTGCGGATGGGGTCTCTGGCACCGCAACGGCGGGTGTGGGAGTAGATGGCATCGAGCTGAGGCAGGCTGATACTCGCCAGTGGGTTCGCCGTGTTGACGAAGACCGCGACGCCGTCGAGGGCTACGGACGTGGTGGAGGGTGCATAGTCGTAGCGGTCGATGAATCGCTGCCGCTGGCCTTCGTTCAGTGGCGTGCTGATCAGTACCGCCTCGGCGCTGCCATTGAGCAGGGACTCCAGGCCGACCGCGCTGCCGGGATCGGCGACGGTGAGGGAGACCGCCGGGGCGTGCTGGCGGAAGGCCTCGGCCCACAGGCTCACAAGATTGGAGAGTGTGGTGGAGCCGGTGAGTACGAGCCGACCCGCTGCAGATTGTGTTGCAGGTAGCGAAGCGTTGTCACCCGCAGAAGCGGGGCGTGCGGTAAATAGCGCCAGCACGGCGAGCAGCATGATCAGGAGGGTTTGCAGGTGCACAGGCGTAAGAAGGAGGGTGGCAGGCATGGGTGGATTCCTCATTATCTGCGCCCGAAGGCGTGCAGGGATTGTTGCAGGCGATCCAGAAAGCCGCGATGACGCGGCGTCTCTCGTGATATGTGGCGATAGACTCGTACCTTGACCCAGTCGGTGACTAGGGCGGAGGCGATGGAATATCCCCAGATGAGGGCGATCTCCGGCCAGGTGATGGGGGTGATGAGGCCGAAGCCGTAGGCCGCCAGCAGGGTGGCCGCCAGTTTGGTGACCACTGCCGACCAGACCATGATGGGTGCCGGCCAGGGTCGTTGCCAGAAATGGCCCTTGGTGCGGGCGACGAACAGCACCAGATGTCCGGCGACGGCCATCTTCAAAAAGACGTAGGTCTGGATCTGCGTCACGTCCAAGTGCAGCCAGTCCATGGCGATCAGCAGCATGCCGAAGCTGCCCACTACGCCGACGATGCCCATAGCGGTAGCCACGGTGATGACCTGTTGCATGTTCCAGCGTACCGGATTTTTTTCCAGGCCGGTGTGGTCGTAGGCGATGGTCATGATGGGGACGTCGTTGAAGAAGGCGAGGAGGATGATCATGATCGCCGTGATGGGATAGAAGTCGAAGAAGACCATGGCCAGCACGACGAAGAACATGATGCGGATGGTCTCGCTGATGCGGTAGATGGCGTACGCATTCATGCGCTCGAAGATGCGCCGGGCCTCCTCGATGGCGTTGATGATCACCGACAGGCCAGGCGCGGTGAGCACCAGATCGGCGGCGGCACGCGCGGCGTCGGTGGCGCCGCTCACGGCGATGCCTACGTCGGCCTGTTTCAGCGCCGGTGCGTCGTTAACGCCGTCGCCGGTCATGCCGGTGATGTGATTACGTTTTTGCAGAATCTTGACGATGGCGAACTTGTGTTCGGGGAACACCTCGGCAAAGCCATCGGCCTTCTCCACCGCCTCGATGCTGGCTTTGTGGTCGCGGCCGTCATCATCGATGGGCAGTGCATCGGCGCGCAGAATATTGCCGCCCAGCCCTAGCTTGGCAGAGATCTGTTTGGCGATGGCAAGGTTGTCGCCGGTCACCATTTTCATGCTGACGCCGTACTTGTGCGCCTGGGCGATGGTTTCTGCGGAGTCCTCGCGAGGCGGGTCGAACAGGGACAGGATACCGAGGAAGGTCCAGCCGGCTGCACCGCTGTCCCTGCGCGCCACGCCCAGGGCACGGTAGCCCTGTACGGCAAAGGCATCGACGACCTGTTGTGCCCGTGTCAGCATGTCACCCGAAAGCCCGGCCATTTCCATGATCACCTGCGGCGCGCCCTTGACGACCTGGAAGGTGCTGCCACTGGCATCTTGTATGGTCGCTTCGGTGCGCTTGTGTACCGGGTCGAAAGGAACGAAGGCCGTCTGGCGGAAGGCCGAGATCTGATGCTTGTCCTTCACTCCCTCAAGCACGGCCTCGTCGATGGCATCCTTGTCCTCCTCGCGTGAGGCCAATGCCGCTGCCAGCAGCACCCCCTGTTCGTCCTTTGCGTGGAAGAGTTCGATCTCACCCAGGGTCAGGCGGTTTTGCGTCAATGTGCCGGTCTTGTCCGAGCACAGCACATCCATGCTGGCCATTTCCTCAATGGATTCCAGACGGGTGACGATGGCCTTGCGTTTCGACAACGCCATGGCGCCTGCCGCCATGGTCATGGAGAGCACCGCCGGCATGGCGACGGGGATGGAGGCAACGGTGAGGATGAGGGCAAACTGCACCAGCTCCAGCCAGTCCGTACCCCGGTGCAGCTCGACGATGACCAGCATCGCAACCAAGGCAAGGCTGACGTAGATAAGGTAGTCGCCAATGGTGAGTACGGCTTTCTGGAAGTGAGAGACGGTTTTCGCCTGTTGCACCAGGCTGGCTGTCTTGCCGAAACGGGTATTGGCGCCGGTCAAAGTGACTTCAGCCACCACCTCGCCCTGTTTGACCACTGTGCCGGAAAAGGCATCGTCACCAGTCCGCTTGGTGACTGGCAGGGACTCGCCAGTGAGTGCCGATTGATCGATGCTGAGATAGTCACCTTCCATCAGTTTCACATCGGCCGGAACCACGTCGCCCAACCGAATGCGGATGATATCACCAGGTACCAGCAACTTGGCATCGATTTCCTGCCATTGACCATCGCGCCGTACACGCGCCCTCAAAGCCAACTGCTTCATTAATGCCGCAACTGCATTCCCCGCTGTGAATTCCTGCCAGAAGCCGATAGATGCATTGAAGACCAGGAGGGCAAAAATGATCCAGAAATCGGCCCAGTGCCGCACTAGTGCGGAGAGTACAGCTGCTACCTCGATCATCCATGGGATGGGTCCCCAGAAATAACCTAGAAGGCGCCGCAGGACAGAGACATGCTTCTCCTGCAGGGCATTGGGCCCGTATTGCGCCAGACGCTGCGTGGCCTCGTCGCTGCTGAGACCCTGGTTGGGGGCGACGGTATCGGTAGTTTCAGTTGAATCGATCATGTTCGTGTCCCTCGTCGAGGATGCCATTCAGCGTTAGGGAGTTCTGTGTTGTCTATGTGGTAACAACTGATCAAACTCCTTGTCCAACTCACCCTGTAGATTTTTCTCCTTCCTTTTTAGCAGGGTCAATTCTCGCAGGACGAAACTACGTTGGGTCATGCCACGGTAAATCAGCTCTACCAACAGGCTGCCACCCAGGACGATAAAGGTACCGTAGAAACTGCTGCGGTTGGTGTGCCATTGATAGATCAGCAGCAGCAGAAATACCGAGGCAACGACAACAAAGCCTGAGGCGATAATCAGTGCGTTGCCCCCATATTGATCTTTCAATTTCCAGTGGGAGTAGAGTACAAAAAGATAGATGACCATGAATACACCACTGGTGATCGATGCGATGCCATTCAGATTAAATGTGAGTGCAAAGGCAATACCCAGGGCGGCAGTAAAGTAGAGTCCCTCATTGGAACCGAACCACAGTTTGCGATTGAACTTCCGTGGCAGCTCTCCATCCCTTGCCAGGGCATAGGCCACGTTGGCGCCACCGAACAAGGTGGCATTGAGGGCCGAGGCGATGGAAAACAGCGCACCGAGTGAAATCAACAAAAACCCGGTTTGCCCAAGGAAGGGTTCAGCGGCAACGGCCAGGGCATTGTCTTCCGCCTTTATCAACTCGGGCAGGCTTAAATTCCCCACTGCTACCAGTGATACCAGAATATAGACAATGCTAACGATTAATATGCTTAGGTAGATGGCGCGGGGGACATTTTTCTCCGGGTTTATCATGTGCTCGGAAGCATTGGTGACCAGACCAAAACCCATGTAGGAAAGGAAAAATATGGCGATTGCGTTGACGCTACCTGTGACTGCCGAAGGCGTAAAGGAAGGCGTTATAAGGTAGGGCTTGATGCTCCATACGCCCAGTACGACAAACAGACCCAGGATGGAAAGTTTGATGATAACGATGACCAGCTCGGCCTTGCCCACTGCGGAAGAACCCAGCAGGCCCAGCATCAGGAAGGCGAGCACCACACCCGCCTCGGCGATGTCTTTTGATAGGGGGGATGGCTGAATCTGTATCAGCGGCAACAAATAGCTGGCAAAACCCTTGGCAAATAAGGCAATAGAGACGACATA
>CAZTPE010000048.1:0-4764 GCA_964614545.1 uncultured Ectothiorhodospiraceae bacterium | reverse complement strand
GTGCCTACGGCCAGCGCCACCACCTGCCACAGGCCCATCTTTTTCTTATTTTTAGGACTTGACGTTGTTGTGGTTTTTTTATTGGCAAGCATTATCTATCTCGATGAGTGAATATTATTTTTCGTGGGTGTTTCGTATGCGACCTGATTATGGTTTATGCCTCTAAACATTTATCAGCTTGAGGCGTGTGTCGCCAGAAAATACTCAATTCTCTTAACTGTAGGGTGGGCACTGCCCACCATCGCTGCCTGGGTAGAATGTCATTGGTGGGCAATGTCTACCCTACACCAGGAAACTGAGCATTGTTTAGAGGCGCGTTATGTTTTGCTGTGATCCAGAACATAGGCTATTGCTGTGTGCAGGGAATCTACGACTTTGTCATAGTCTTTTGTGACTACGGGTTTGTGCTGTTGGATTTTGGACAATAATCGGGCTTGTTCCTTGATGGCGGCCTGTAAGGGTAAATCCAGGCCGTCGCAGGTCAGGAAGTGACGGGCTTTCTTGAGTTGCTCCAAAGGATCACCATTCTGGCCATCATGTAGAACTTCCTCGGCGCGTCCGATGGCATCGTCGGCGGCATTCCTGGCATCGTCGTATGGCAGAGTCAGCAGAGCGCTGTGAAGCAATGGGAACCATGTGAGTAGCTGGTCATTGCTTTCATTGACACGGGATAAAATAACGCTGTTGATCAGCAGCGCGGTTCGTGCGCCGGCACCCCGGCTGGTGGCCTGTTTCAGTGTGACACCTGCGGCATTAAGCATTGTCAGCATTACTGCCTGATCACCTCTGCTTTGTGCAGCGCGGGACTGCATCACAAACGCCAGGCTGGAAGACAGGTCTTCAGCAATGATCAGCAGGATATTTGTGCTTGGGCAATAGTTGCCAGGAGACGGTTGAGTCGTGTTTTCCTTTGCCACGGATGCTGTGGGAATGCATAACACCAAAGTGAACAGGATAAAGGAATAGAGAACTCTCGCATGAACCGTTAGCCGGAATGATGGTGGCATTATTTTTTCCTCGCGTTAATATTTTTCAGAATTGTTGGAAGAGTTGAGCCATTTGCCACGCACAAGCCGAATAAATAGCGGTGTGTTCTTGTGGGCACCGCTGGCATCACCTAACTCGAAATCGACCCCCCATGCGTAGCAAATAAATTCCTCGAACGGCGATGCGCTCCAATAGCCTCCTTTGGCCGCATTTGGAAAGTAGCGTTGATCTATGCAGGTACCAGGGCAGTTTTCCGTAGCATTCAGCAGGGTATGAAGTTCAAATATGTGCGGTAGCCGCCAGTCGTCATAGCCACAAAGTTTCTCGGCATTGACGGCAGCAACGTAGGCCTGTGTATCACAGCCGTTGTCTTCAAAACATGTCCCACCATGGGCTCTCCCTGCATAGTCGGCCTTGTCCACAAGCGTGGGTTGGTACCATGTGTAGGTCCAGTGTTTATCGCGTAGCAACTGGTCATTAGTCTTGACCTCCCAGATGAGATCGGTGCGAGTGTCTTTTACACATGCCCATGGAGAGGTGCTGTGAGCCTTTGCCCCGGGTGCGCTGTTGTATTCCTCTTGACTGGCTAGGGGGGTGCCTTGTTTTCTCAGGCGGACAAATGCGGTGTCGTCCACAAGCCCTTTGCGGATATTTGTACCGCTATTAATCAGCTTCTCCAGGACCTTCCGGGCAGAGGCGTCGAACGGCTGATGATTCTTTGTTAAATCGGTAACCGGGCACTTGCTCAAGTTGCCATCATTTACCCCGCTGAGAGATGTGCAGCCGGATAGAAAAACCGTCGTAAGCAGGGCGTAACTGATAGCGGGTTTAAGGGGGCGACTTATCCATAAATGGCCATCCTGGCCTCCCGACTCGCGCCCTCTGAGCCTTGCTGATATGTGCGGTTTCGCCTCGTCTAACATGTCACCTGTTGGTGCTGGGGCAAATCTGCTGCTCAATCTGAATCTCCTGGGTAACTGCAGGTCTTGCAGAGAGCCAGCCTCCCCGCTGCTGACGATCCTATTCCCTGTCTCCCTGCGCGTCTGCTACTTGAGTTACACATCGAGAGCTATGATAACGGCCCGGCAACGTACGTGGCATAAACCAGTGAATCGGTATACCTTCGGGTATGATCCTGATATAAACAGATGATTCTTTCCCACGCATGATACTGCCTGTGAAACCTATGGGAAAAATCAATGTCGAATCGGGGTCGCCCACCCACTCTTTACCAGGCAAAGGAGTTCGCACGGATGAAGAAGGCAGATTTCAATCCCCCGGAAAAGAAACCCGAAATTGATATCAACAAGCCTGCGGACTTCAAACCGGACGGCAGTTTCTGGCACAAGCCCAGCTCGGCTCTGTGGGTCTACCTGTTCTTTATCATTGCTTCGCTCTATCTCTGGCAGGGGGCGGAGGAGGCTCAGCGAACCGAGATTCCCTATAGTGAATTCCTGCAGCGCGTGGACAAGGGAGAGATTGTCGAGGCGGTGGTGAGCGATAAAATCATCACCGGCACGCTGACGGAGACCGATCCGAAAACCGGCAAGCCGCGTCATTTCATCACTGTGCCGTTATGGAACAATGATCTGGCCAGAGAGCTGGAGAAAAAAGGTGTGAAATACACCGTGCGCCAGAGCAGTAACTGGCTGAGCAACTTTATCCTCAGCTGGGTGCTGCCTTTCGGCCTGCTTTTCCTGCTATGGGGCTGGATGGGAAAGCGCATGGCTGGGGCGGGCAAGGGTTTTCTCAATATCGGCAACCACATTCGCATTCACCCGGAAGGGGATATCAAGGTCACCTTCAAGGATGTGGCCGGAGCAGAGGAGGCGAAAATGGAGCTGGGGGAAACAATCGCCTTCCTGCGTGATCCCACGGCTATTCAGAGACTTGGCGGACACGCACCCAAGGGAGTGTTGCTGGTAGGCCCACCCGGGACCGGCAAGACCTTGCTGGCGCGCGCGGTGGCCGGTGAGACCCATGCGCCGTTTTTCAACATCAGTGGTTCCGAGTTTATCGAAATGTTTGTCGGTATGGGCGCCGCGCGGGTGCGCGAACTGTTTGAACAGGCAAGGCAGAAGGCGCCCTGCATTATCTTTATTGATGAGCTGGATGCCATTGGCGGTGCCCGTGGCATCGCCCCGGTCATGAGTGGCGGTCACGATGAGCGGGAACAGACGCTCAATCAATTGTTGACCGAGATGGATGGTTTCGATCCTTCCGTGGGTGTCGTGGTCATGGCGGCGACTAACCGGCCGGAAATTCTCGACAAGGCCTTGCTGCGGGCCGGCCGTTTTGACCGCCAGATCGTGGTGGACAAGCCGGATCTGGAGGAACGTGTCGCCATACTCGAACTGCATACCCGAAAGCTGAAAATGGCCGACGATGTGGATCTGCGGGTGGTGGCCCAGCGCACCCCGGGCTTTGTCGGTGCCGACCTGGCCAACATCGCCAACGAGGCGGCCATTCTGGCGGTGCGTTATCGCCATGACGCCGTCACCATGGCGGACTTCGAAGCCGCTATCGACCGGGTTGTCGCCGGGCCGGAGAAAAAGAATCGTGGCCTGAGTGAGGCAGAGAAGCGCCGTGTCGCCTTCCATGAATCGGGCCACACCCTGGTGGCGGAAAGCGTGCCGACCGGCGAACCGGTGCACAAGGTTTCCATCATCCCCCGCGGCGTGGCGGCGTTGGGCTACACTTTGCAATTGCCGGTGGAGGAAAAGTTTCTCTCCACGGAGAATGAACTGAGGGATCAGATCGCCATCCTGTTGGGTGGCCGGGTTGCCGAGGAAATTATTTTTGGCGATATATCCAGTGGTGCCTCTAATGATTTAGAGCGAGCCTCGGAAATTGCCCGCAACATGGTGACCCGGTTGGGCATGAGTGAGAAGCTGGGGCCGCTGACCTGGGGGCTGCACCGGGAGTTGCAGTTTCTGGGGCAGAGCACGGAAGAGCGAAACTACAGTGAGGAGACCGCACGACTGATCGATATCGAAGTCAGAACGCTGGTCGAGGAGGGGCGCCAGCGGGCGATGGAAATCCTCAATCAACAGCGCACCATTCTGGATGACCTGGCGCTTGCACTGGAAGAGAAAGAGGTACTTGACGGTGAGGAAGTGGAAGCGATCATTCGTCGAAGAAAAGAAACGGTACGACAACACCAGGAGAATTAAAGGATGAATCCCGAATCGGCGTTTTTTAATGAGAGTGCCCGATGTCTGATGCAATCGCCGCTTTTCTCCGAACTGGAGACGTGCGCAATCGAAGAAATCCTCTCACACTGTCGGCGGGAAACCTGGAAACGCCGCCGCCAGTTGCCCATGGAGGAAACCTGGCGGCGCTTTCACATTCTGCTCTCGGGGCGGGTGCGCCTCGGCCGTAGCAACCCTGAAAGCGGTCGCATGATTACCCTGTTTCTGCTGGGGCCCGGCGAGCCGTTTTGCATTTTCAGTCTGCTGGATGGCAAACCGCACGACGTGATGCTGGAAACCCTGGATGACGTCACCCTGCTGAGTCTGCCCATGGAAGAGGCCCGCCAGTGGCTCGTTGAACATCCGGAATTCAATCGCAAGCTCTTGCCCTATCTGGGTGAACAGATGTGTAGTCTGGCCGGACTGGCGACAGACCTGGCGCTGCACGATACGGAGACCCGGCTAGCGCGCCTGATTTTGCGTCACGTGGATGCGCCCATGGGGGAGCAGCATGTCACCCCGCGTCTGATTAACGACCTCTCCCATGAATCCCTGGCCGAGATGATCGGCAGCGTGCGGGTGGTGG
>CAZTPE010000047.1:0-12787 GCA_964614545.1 uncultured Ectothiorhodospiraceae bacterium | reverse complement strand
AAATTAGTAAGATGATATCAGGAGACTAGCCATGGGCATTTTCAGTAGGAAGAAGCATACACCGGCAACGATCCGCCGCATATGGCATAGCCCACCACCCGGAGCTCCTTGGTATTACTGGACGTATGTGTTGTTCGAAGCACGCGGAGAACCCATCGAGATCAAGCTGACAAAGCGACAAGCGAAGAGCTTTGTAAAAATGTATAGTGAAGGTGAAACAGGGCATCTGGTATACGCAGGGAAGAGCCTCGTATCCTGGGAAAAAGCGTCGCCAGAGAAGCCACTGAGACCGCAGAGCGACGTGAATGTGTTTCTTTCCTACGCTCACGAATGGTCTGATGATGCTTCATACATCTCGCAGGTCTTCAAGTCTCGCGGACTTAATGTATGGATCGATACTGGGGAACTCCGGCCTGGTGACAAGCTTGATAACAGAGTGCGGGAGGCTATCCAAAGCGCAGACTACTTCATAGCCTTGCTTTCCCCAGAATATTTTGCCTCACCTTGGTGTATTCGAGAGCTGGAGGCAGCAGCAGATGAAGGGACAGAGCTGCTACCTATCAAAGTGTCAGAGGGCGACCTGGCGCTGCCGCCCCACGTCCGCGATCTCTATAAGGGCAGACTCGGGGAGCCCGTGTTCCTCGACATTCGTAGGAGAGACCCATCGGCCAAGCTTGCTGATCTCGCGGAACAGATGCTTGATGGCTAGTGGTCCAGTGTCTGAGACTCTGTAGTTTCGTGAGCTAAGCAGCTTATGGGAGAAGTAGGCGCGGTCCAACAAACGGGGAAACGTGAATATGGTGCGTGCTGGAGTTGTTGTACATCCTCGCGAGTGGATGCATAGTGGTTACAGCGAGATCCAATCTCTACCGAAGCGATACAGTATCATCGACAGGGTAACCCTTGCACCGTTATCTGGCGGCCAGGGGGCGGACCGAGGAAATTCATTGAAAAAATCGGATAATCCGACTAGATTTAGCTGATTAGAGGCCTTGGGTGGCCTATTTCATACGTAAAATAACAACTTTAAGGAAGAGATGTTATGTCACGAGAAAATCGCCACTTCATGCCAGGCATATCTGGCATATGGTAGTAATGGGTAACGTCTCCTTTAGCTCCTGATGCGGGGGGAGGCATCACCGACGCTTTTCGTTCTACTGAATAACGTGTCATCTCTTACTTTATACCACCTATCTCAACTTCAATGACAATGACTCAAATGAGGCGACAACTATCCTGGCAAAGGGGGGGTTGGGTAATTGCTGATGAGATCAGTAGGTTGTCGTGGTTTGGCCCGAGGTCTCAACAAATGGAGTGATTCATGGTATTGCCAAGTAAAGCGAAATTAACAAATCCAGTGTTGAATGGAACCATAAGAAAAAAAGATAAATGGGGAGAAGGCCACTATGGCGCATCTCGAGGCAACAGAAAGCACAATGGGATAGACATTGTTGCACAACTAGGAAAGGACGTTCTGTCACCTATCGAGGGTAAGGTTGTTCGTGTTTCATACCCATACGCAAGTGACTTGTCATACGCTGGTTTATTAATTGATGGGTTGGGGGTTCATAAGGGAATTGAGGTTAAAATATTCTATATGAAACCTTCTCCTAATATAGTTGGTAAAACAGTAAGGCCTGGTCAGAAAATTGGATCAGTGCAAAACCTGTCGCCAAAATATCCAGGTATCACAAATCATATACATATTGAGATAAAACAAAACGGATTACAAAAAAATCCCCAAACTCTGATTAAGAAGATATTTTGAGCGGTAAAGCGCTATGAGATACATTATATTTTTACTGGCCGCTACCTCGCTATTGACTGCGTGTGGTATTTCCAATGTTAAAGTAGCGCAATACAATTCAAAAAAGCCGATTCCCATTGAAGTTGCTAATATTGTTTCAATGGACGAACGATCCTGTTCTGTGATTTATAATACAAACAGTCTATGGATAATTGAGCAGCATTGCTCCAGCAGTGGAGATAGGCAAGGAATTTACATAATTGATTCTAGTGGTGTCAATAAGTTCGGTTGGTTTGATCGCCCTTTTAACGGCTGGGCATGGAGTGAAGGATGTAACACTAAAGATGATTGCTACTATATAGCTACAGTAGATGGTCATGGAAAAATTACAGGATTCACATATAAATTTTATATAAATTTAAGTGAAGGATATTATAAGGTAATAATCAAAGACTCTAATCTGGTGGTTACTAAGAAATCCATTACCGACCACCCATCTTGAAATATCCTGGCTAGTTCGATTGCTCTCTTGATTCGGTTTAGCACCAAGCCAAGCTCACGCCATGCGCTGTGCGGTCGATGTTATTCTGTGTCCACAGAACTATCTGGGCTCAGTCCCAGTCCAGCAGGCGCTGTTCTCCCTCCAGAGTCTTGATGTCGGTGATGTCCTGGGACATCTCCAGTACACCGCGATAGGTTCTGTCTTCGTCCCGCACGGCAAAGTAGCGGATCTGCACCAGCCTTCCCTTGAAGTTGATTCTGAAATCGGCCACGTCGCGCGTGCCTTTCTTGAATTCTTCGAGAATGCGCAGCACGGTGTCCACGGATTTCGGCGGATGACAGTAGCGCACCTCGCGCCCGATGACCCCGGCGCTGCGCGGAAAGAGGCGATCGTCGCCGCGGTTGTAGAACACCACGCGGTCATTTTCGTCCACGTAGGTGATGTCCAGCGGCAGGGTTCGGAAAATGAGATTCACCTGCTGCGGGGTCATGTAGCCTTCGTCATAGTGGAACTGGTCGTCGGTGGCGAAGTGCGGATTTTCATCCGGCTTGGCCTGTGAGGGATGGACGTAGTTTTCCTCCGTATCTTCCTTCTCTTCCTCTTTTTCCGAGGGGGCGGGATACGGCGGTGGTGTGATATCCAACATCCAGCCGATTTCTTCATCGCCGGTGCGCATGGCCTCCCATTCTGACTCCTCCAGCAGATTCAGCGCATTGGGGAGCAGCCGTTCCTCTTCGACCGCGATCAGGCGCAGCATTTCGTCCTTGAGCAGGGAGAAATTGACCCCGACCTTTTCCAACCGGCCTTCCTCCAGCGCCAGGCGAACCTGTTTGAGCATGGCCCGAATCTCATCATGAAAGGCCCACATATTCTTGCTGGGGCCGTCCCAGCCGTGTTTTTCCAGGCAGGGAAACAGCTGGTTTTCCTTGCGTTGATAATGTTTTTCCACCTTGCAAATATCGCCGAACAGGGATTTGAAATCATCGCTGTCCTGCTCGGGATCGAGCTTGCTGATGCGGGTGATCAGTGAGCGCAGCATGCGATTCTCTTCGAGATAGACGCGCACCGGATGCCCCGGCGGAAAGCCGTTGATGATGCCAACCGACAGCTTTGGCTCCACCACGTCGTAGTAGAAGGCCTTCACCCTGGGGTTGTTTTGATACGCCATGCCTTGCTCGTTGATGTGCCGCAAGACCTGGGCGATGTCTTCCTGGGCAAGGCTTTCGCACTCTGCATCGAATGCCTTGATCAATGCCTCTGCATCACCGCCGTTGCAGAGGGTATGGAAGATATCCTGCAGTTGTGGCAGCTTGGGGTTGGTTGCTATTTCGTTCAAAACAGACCTCATTCTTGATTGGATAGGGGAAAGCTCGTGCGCAACAAACGGCTGTGAGGTGGGTAGGGGAAATCAGAGTAGCAAGGTGATAGTGGGAAGAATTTGATTGAGGTCAAGGTGTGGCGGGAAGCGCCAGTGATGAGTGGTGGAGGGCAACCGTGTGCGTCAGCCCGGCTGGACCAGGGCTATGCCAGCTGCCTCTCCAATGCCCATTGCACATGTTCACGAACCAGTGCCGAGGGATGATTCAGTCGACTGCGCAGGGCGGCAATCGTTGCCTCGGAAGAGGGTGCATTGCCCAGCGCCACGGCGATGTTGCGCAGCCAGCGCTGATGGCCGATACGGCGGATGGGGCTGCCTTCGGTGCATTGCAGGAAGGTTTCCTCGTCCCAGCTAAATAGCTCGATCAGTGCGCTGTCGTCCAGCGTGTGACGGGGCAGGAAGTCCACCTCCGGGCTGGGGGTGGCGAAGCGGTTCCAGGGGCAGAACAGCTGGCAGTCGTCGCAGCCGTAGATACGGTTGCCCAGCAGCGGTCGCAGTTCCACGGGGATGGCACCGCGCAGTTCGATGGTGAGATAGGAAATACACAGGCGGGCGTCCACCTCATAGGGCGCGACGATGGCGCGGGTGGGGCAGACGTCGATGCAGGCGGTGCAGGTGCCGCAGTGCGGTGCTACGGGTGTGTCCACCGGCAGCGGCAGGTCGGTGTAGATCTCGCCGAGGAAGAACCATGAGCCGGTGTGCTCGGCGAGCAGGTTGCTGTGCTTGCCGATCCAGCCCAGGCCGGCCTTTTCGGCGATGGGTCTTTCCAGCACCGGGGCGCTGTCGGTGAACACCCGGTAGCCGAAGTCGCCGATGTACTGCTCGATGCGTGTGGCGAGCTTTTGTAAACGTTTTCGCAATACTTTGTGATAATCGCGCCCCAGGGCATAACGTGAAATGTAGGCCTTGTCGGGGTCATTGAGCACCGCCTCCGGGTCGGCGCCCTCGGCGGGCAGGTAATCCATACGTACGCTGATGATGCTGAGGGTGCCCGGCACCAGCTCGGCGGGGCGGGTGCGCTTACGGCCGTGGCTGGCCATGTAGTCCATTTCGCCGTGGTAGCCCTTGGCCAGGCGTTCGAAATGGCGCGCCTCGGCGGCCGACAGCTGGATGTCGCTGATGCCTACCTTCTGCAGGCCCAGCTCGCGGCCCCACTGTTTGATGTTGTCGGCGAGTTGTTGCCAATCGCCGGGCCGGTTCTGTGATTCATTCATAGACGTTATGATAACGCCATGAAGCCCCTGCCCCACAGTCTTTACCGCGCCGAACAGGTGCGTGAACTGGATCGCATCGCCATCGACGAACTCGGCATCCCCGGTTTGACTTTGATGCAGCGCGCAGGCCTCGCCGCTTTTGAGGCCCTGCGCCAGCGCTGGCCGCGTGCGCGCCACGTCGGCGTGCTGTGCGGCACCGGCAACAATGGTGGCGATGGCTTCGTGCTGGCGAGTCTGGCACAGGCGGCGGGGCTGCGGGTGGACGTGTGGCAGGTGGGCGACGCTGACCGCACCCGTGGCGATGCCCTGAGCGCCCGGCAGCAGATGGAGGCCGCCGGTCTGCGTGCCGAGGCCTTTGCCGGGCAGGATCTGTCCGCGGTCGATGTGCTGGTGGACGGCCTGCTCGGCACCGGCCTGAGCGGCGAGGTGAGCGGCAGCTGGCGTGAGGCCATCGAGGCGGTCAATGGGGCGGGCGATGCCGGTTGCGGTGTGCTGGCGCTGGATATCCCCTCCGGCCTGCACGCCGATACCGGCACGGTGCTGGGTACGGCGGTGCGGGCGGATATCTGCGTGACCTTCATCGGCCTCAAGCTGGGTCTGTTCACCGGGCAGGGGCCGGATTATTGCGGCGAGGTGTTGTTCGACGATCTCGACGTGCCGCCGCAGACGTTCACGCGATTCGCCCCGGCGGCCACCCGCCTGACGCCACCGGCGGCCGGGGCCTATCTGCCACCGCGCCGTGCCTGCGCCCACAAGGGTGACTTCGGCCACGTGCTGGTGGTGGGCGGCGATCACGGCATGTCCGGCGCGGTGCGTCTGGCGGGCGAGGCGGCGCTGCGCTGCGGCGCGGGTCTGGTCAGTCTGGCCACACGTTCGGAGCACACGGTGGCCATCAGTGCTGCGCGACCTGAACTCATGTGCCACGGTGTCGCCGATGCCATCTCGCTGAAAGCCATGTTGCAACCAAAGCTGTGCCGCGCCACGGTGCTGGCCATCGGCCCCGGGCTGGGGCAGGGTGGTTGGGGCCGGCAACTGCTGGGCGCCGCGCTGGCCAGCCGTTTGCCACTGGTGGTGGATGCCGATGCCCTCAATCTGCTGGCCGCCGAGCCAGCACAACGGGCGCAGTGGGTGCTCACCCCGCATCCCGGTGAGGCAGCACGGTTGCTGGGCCAGACCACCTCGGAAATACAGGCCAACCGCCTCGCCGCCGCCCGTGCCCTGCAGCGGAAATATGGCGGTGTGGTGGTACTAAAGGGCGCGGGCACGTTGATCGTCGATAGCGTCGGCGATGTCAGTCTCTGCAGTGCCGGCAATCCCGGCATGGCCAGCGGTGGCATGGGCGACGTGCTCACGGGGGTGATCGCGGCACTGATGGCCCAGGGGCTGGCGTGCGATGAAGCGGCGCGACTGGGCGTCTGTCTGCACGCCGCGGCCGCCGACCGTGCCGCTGCGGCCGGACAGCACGGCCTGCTGGCCAGCGACCTGTTCCCCCACCTGCGCGAGTTGCTCGGATGAGTGAGGGAGTCTTGCTGGATATCCCGGACGAGGCCGCCATGTTGTCCCTCGGCGGGCGCATTGCCGAACAGCTGCACGCGGGTGGTGTGCTGTATCTGCACGGCGAACTCGGTGCCGGCAAGACCACCCTGTCACGCGGTATCCTGCAGGGCCTGGGCGTCAGCGGCCGGGTCAAAAGCCCGACTTACACCCTGGTCGAGCCCTATGAGTTCGCCGGTGGCCACGCCTATCACTTCGACCTCTATCGTCTCACCGACCCCGAAGAGCTGGAATATCTCGGCATCCGTGACTACTTTGAGCCGCAGGCGGTGGTGCTGGTGGAATGGCCCCAGCGCGGCGAGGGCGTGCTGCCGGCGGCCGATGTGGTGGTGGATATCGCTTATCACGGTCACGCCCGCCGGGTGAACCTGCGCCCCGGTGCCGGTGGCCGCAATGCCTGGCTGGCGCATTTCCGCAGTTGATCCCGGCGTTTCCCGCCATGGCGGCCCCTGACTACTGTTCAAACCTTCATGTCACTGTAGCTTTCCTTTCTATCTCTGTGTTCTTAAACAAAAAATGTGAATAAATAACTTGCGTTATTGCGTTTTTGTTGCACAATTACGGATATGGGGTTTCTCTGTCTAAAGTTTGTGCGCCTGTCGATGCAACGATCGTTACTGATTTTGCTGGCGCTGGCGTTGTCTCTGCCGGTCTCGGCGGCAACGATCGAGGGCGTGCGCCTGTGGTCCGGCCCGGATCAGAACCGCCTGGTTTTCGATCTTAACGGCCCTGTTAACCACAAGCTCTTTGTGCTTCATTCCCCCGAGCGGGTGGTGGTGGACATCAAGAATGCCCGCCTGCTGCATGACCTGGGTCGGCTGGATCTCAGCAAAAGCTTCGTGCACCGCGTGCGCAGCGCTACGCACAATGGCAACCTGCGTGTGGTGCTGGACATGCGCGGCAAGGTGCAGCCGAAAAGCTTCCTGCTCAAGCCGACGCAGAAATACGGCCACCGCCTGGTGATCGACCTGCAGGAACCGCGCAGCAAACCGACGGTGACGCAGCGCAGCGTGCAGGCGACGACCGGTAAGGTGCGCGATGTGATCATCGCCATCGACGCCGGTCACGGCGGTGACGATCCGGGGGCCTCCGGCCGTCACGGCACGCGGGAAAAAGATGTGGTGCTGGCTATCGCGCGCCGACTGGAACGGCTGATCCGCCAGGAACGCGGCATGCGGCCGGTGATGATCCGCACCGGCGACTATTACGTCAGTCTGCGCAAGCGCATGCAGAAGGCGCGCGACATGAAGGCCGATCTGTTTATTTCCATTCATGCGGATGCCTTCCGTGATGGCCGTGCGCGCGGCGCCTCGGTGTGGGTGCTGTCGCAGAAGGGCGCCAGCAGTGAGGCAGGTCGCTGGTTGGCGGAAAGCGAAAACAGCGCCGATCTCATCGGCGGCGTGAGTCTGGATGACAAGGATGACCTGCTCGCCTCGGTGCTGCTGGATCTTTCGCAGAATGCCACCATTGCCGCCAGCCTTGACGTTGGCGGGCTGATGCTGGGCGAGTTGAAGCGCATTACCAAGGTGCATAAGCCGCACGTGGAACAGGCCGGTTTCGTGGTGCTGAAGTCGCCGGATATCCCGTCGATCCTGGTGGAGACCGGGTTTATTTCCAATTCTCGCGAAGAACGTAATCTGCGTGACCCCAACTACCAGCGCAAGCTGGCCAACGCCATGCTGCGTGGCGTGCGCAACTATTTTACCCGCAATGCGCCGCCCGGCACCCTGCTGGCGCTGAAACCGAGTGGACCGAAGGCGAAGAGTGGGCGGAAATACGTGATTCGACGTGGTGACACCCTCAGTGGTATCGCGCAGAAGTACCGCATCAGCCAGAAATATCTGCGCATGGCCAATAACCTTTCCGGCGACCGTCTCAAGGTCGGCCAGACCCTGCGTATTCCCGTGATGTAATCGTGCGTCCCTCGTGACGCGCATCACCTGCCCGCGAAAAGGCTTGGAACAAAGCCGCAAATGAACGCGAATGTTCCTTATTCTACCAACAACGGTGTGGCGCTGAGCGCCACGGGATGAGTAACATCGCAGAGCGGTGTTACAAGCTAATGTTGTGGACTTTCGCTAGAACTCCCTTTATTTTCATTTTGTACTACAATGTAGTTAGTTGTAGTCTGAAAGGAGAAATGTCATGGGTGTCACCAGCATACGTTTACAACCAGAAGTTGAAAAGCCGCTGGAAATTCTGTCTAAAAAACTAGACAGAAGCAAAAATTATCTTATTAATCAGGCAATTAAAGAGTTTTTGGGTAGGCGTGCCATTGAGGAGGAACGCTGGAAGGAGACTCTTGTGGCTTTGGATTCAGTGAAAAATGGAGCCGTAGTTGAAGAAGCTGAAGTTGTGGATTGGCTTAAAAGCTGGGGGTCAGAAAATGAACAATCTCCCCCGAAACTATGAAAATTGTCTACACGCCGGAGGCAATTGAAGACCTGGCCCGGTTAAGAGAGTTTATCAAAACCAATAATCCAGAGGCGGCTGGGAGAATTGCCAATTCACTCCTGGATGGCATCAAAAAACTGAAACGATTTCCGCATATAGGTATACAAGTCAGTAAGGCACCAAATCCAGAATTGATGAGGGATTTGGTTTTAGGAAATTACGTTGCCCGGTACTTGGTTCTCGAGAATACACTCAATATTTTGAGAGTCTGGCACCAGAGAGAAGAAGAGAGAAACAGATTATAAGAAGGGTGTATTCGCGTTTATTGGCGTCATTTGCGGCTTGGTTTTCAGACCTTTTCGCTGACACTGCCTGCTTCTGCGACATTCATGCTTTCCCACGGGGGAAGGAAAATTGTGGGGCTGCTGTGACTGGCACGTATAATGGCCCTTTTCAGACGCCTGCCTTGCAGGCCTGCACGAGCCTCGGCCATCCATGAGCGATTCCACCGTCGATACCGCTGTTGCCAGTTCCGCTGCAACGCCCACCAATGCCCCTGCGGTGCCCCGTATTCAGAAACTGTCGACCCGCCTAGCCAACCAGATCGCCGCTGGCGAGGTGGTGGAGCGTCCCTCGGCGGTGGTCAAAGAGCTGCTGGAGAACAGCCTTGACGCCGGTGCCCGCAGCATCGACATCGACGTGGAACAGGGCGGCCGCAAGCTGATTCGCCTGCGCGACGACGGCTGCGGCATTCTCAAGGAGGACTTCCCGCTGGCCCTCAGCCGCCATGCGACGAGCAAGATTCACTCCTTTGATGATCTGGAGTGCGTGGCCAGTCTGGGCTTTCGCGGCGAGGCCCTGCCCAGCATCAGTTCCGTGTCACGGCTGGAGCTGCGCTCCTGCGCGCGCGGCGGTGACAGCGGCTGGCGTGTGACGGGTGATGGCGGCGATGCCATCAGCGAGCCACAGCCGGTGGCGCATCCCGAGGGCACCACCATCGAGGTGCGCGACCTGTTCTTCAATACCCCCGCGCGGCGCAAGTTTCTGCGCACCGACAAGACCGAGTTCTCCCATCTCGAGACGGTGGTCAAACGCATTGCCCTGAGCCGCTTCGATGTCGCCTTCGCCCTGCGCCACAATCAGCGCACGGTGCTGAAGCTGCGCCCGGCACAGAGTGAGCCGGAACAGCGCCAGCGCGTGGCACAGGTGTGCGGTTCGGCCTTTGTCGACAACGCCCTGTGGGTGGACTATCAGGTCGCCGGCATGCACCTGTGGGGCTGGGTGGCGCAGCCCACCTTTTCCCGCTCGCAGGCGGATCTGCAGTATTTCTATGTCAACGGCCGCATGATCCGCGACAAGCTGGTGGCGCATGCCATCCGCCAGGCCTATCAGGACGTGCTCTATCACGGTCGGCATCCGGCCTACGTGCTCTATTTGGCGTTGGATCCGACGATGGTGGATGTCAACGTGCACCCCACCAAGCACGAGGTGCGTTTCCGCGAGGGACGTACGGTGCATGACTTTCTGTTCCGTAGCCTGCATCAGGCCCTGGCCGATGTGCGTCCGGGGACGGTGGACGAGGAGAGCGGTGAGATCACCGAAGCACCGGCTGGTCAGGTTATCACCGAGCAGTCCATGCAACGGCATTCGCCTCCTGCTGGGGGCGCTACTGGCAGTTCGCCGGGCAACCATTACCGCCGGCAATCCAGCATGGCCTTCGCCGTGCGCGAACAGCAGCCGGGCCTGCAGGCACTGTATCAGGGGGCGCGGACACTGCCGGCCGGGGATGCAGCGCAGGACGCGGAATCCACCGAGGCGCCGCCGCTGGGCTATGCCATCGCCCAACTGCAGGGTATTTACATCCTCGCCGAAAATGCCCAGGGACTGATCGTGGTGGACATGCATGCCGCCCATGAGCGCATCACCTACGAGCGCATGAAGGCCGCGCTGGACGGCGAGGGTGTGCGTTCGCAGCCCTTGCTGGTGCCGATCAGCATCGCCGTCAGTGAGAGCGAGGCGCGCCTGGCCACGGAGTTTGCCGAGGTCTTTGGCGAGCTGGGCTTCGTCGTCGAGGCCATAGGGCCCGAGACGTTGGTGGTGCGGCAGGTGCCCAGCCTGCTGCGTGACGCGGACGTGGAAACGCTGGTGCGCGACGTGTTGTCAGACCTGGCCACCTATGGCACTACACAGCGTGTGCGCGAGGCCATCAACGAACTGCTGGGCACCATGGCCTGTCATGGCTCCGTGCGCGCTAACCGCAAGTTGACGATCCCGGAGATGAATGCATTGTTGCGCGACATGGAGCGCACCGAGCGCAGTGGTCAATGCAATCATGGCCGGCCGACCTGGGTGCAGATGGACATGGCGGCGTTGGACGGCCTGTTCATGCGTGGACAATGAATAAAACCCCTCCCGCGTCCCGCGATCAGGACGCCATTCCCGCCAACGGCTACAACTGGCGGTACATCATTGACATTGCGCTGGAGCATCGCCGTACCCTGGTGATCGCCAATATCGTCGCGATCCTCGCCGTGCTCGCCAGTGTGCCGTTGCCGCTGCTGTTTCCCCTCATGGTCGACGAGGTGTTGCTGCAGAAGCCGGGTGCGCTGGTGGCGGCCATGGACGCGATGTTTCCCGCGACGTGGCACGGGCCGGTGCTGTATATCATGGTGATCCTGCTGGTGACGATTGTCCTGCGACTGTTGTTTCTGGTGCTGAGCGTGTGGCAGGTGCGCCAGTTCACCCTGGTTGCCAAGGAGGTGACGTACCGCATCCGGCGTGCCCTGTTGCTGCGTATGCAGCGGGTGTCGATGGCGGAGTACGAGACCCTGGGTAGTGGCGGGGTGGCATCGCACTTCGTCACTGACCTGAATGCGCTGGACGACTTCATCGGCGACTCGGTGGCGAAGGCATTGATTTCCGCCCTGACGCTGGTGGGTATTACCGCCGTGCTGTTGTGGATGCACTGGCAGCTGGCCCTGTTCATCCTCTTCATGAACCCGCTGGTGATCTATTTCACCGTGTTGCTGGGCAAGCGCGTGAAGACCCTGAAGCGCCATGAGAATTCGGCCTTCGAGCTGTTTCAGCAGGCCCTCATCGAGACCCTGGATAATATCCACCAGATCCGCGCCAGTAACCGCGAGGGCCACTATATCCGCGACGTGATCGGCAAGGCTCACACCATTCGCACCCATTCGGCGGCCTATGCGTGGAAGAGTGATGTGGCCACGCGGCTGTCCTTCGGCGTGTTTCTGCTCGGCTTCGATGTGTTCCGTGCCATTACCATGCTGATGGTGGTGTTTTCCGATCTCAGCATCGGCGAGATGATGGCGGTGTTCGGCTATCTGTGGTTCATGATGGCGCCGGTGCAGGAGCTGCTCAATCTTCAGTATAAATACTATGCGGCCAAGGCGGCGCTGGAGCGTGTCAACGGTCTGCTGAAACTGAAGCAGGAGCCGGACTATCCGCACAGCGCCGATCCCTTCGCCGGCAACCGCACGGTCGGCCTGCGGGTGAAGGACGTGAGTTTCCACTATGGCCGCAATGGCGACAGGTCGCCGGTTCTCGATCACGTCAATCTGCACGTTGCTGCCGGTGAGAAAGTGGCGTTGGTGGGCGCCAGTGGCGGTGGCAAGTCCACACTGGTGCAGGTGATCCTCGGCATGTATGCTCCGCAATCCGGTGAACTTTATTTTATCGACGGTGACAACCACGAGGTGCCGGTGACCGAGATCGGCCTCGACGTGGTGCGCGCCAACGTGGCCACGGTGCTGCAGAACCCGGCCATGTTCAACGATAGCGTGCGCATGAATCTGACCCTGGGCCAGGATGTCACGGACGAACAGTTATGGCACGCACTGGGCGTGGCGCAACTGCGTGAGACGGTGGAGGCCATGCCCGAAGGCCTGGAGACCCTCGTCGGCCGGCAGGGCGTACGGCTCTCCGGCGGTCAGCGGCAGCGGCTGGCCATCGCGCGCATGGTGTTGGGTGAGCCGAAA
>CAZTPE010000046.1:0-12887 GCA_964614545.1 uncultured Ectothiorhodospiraceae bacterium | reverse complement strand
ACCACTCCCTGGCAGGCAGTGGCCCGAGTGGTGCCCGACGAGCAGGATCAGGTGGAGGCGGCGCTGAAAGCCCTGTGCGACGAAGAAGGCTGCTGTCTGGTGGTCACCACCGGCGGCACCGGCCCGGCGCCGCGCGACATCACCCCCGAGGCCACGGAGGCGGTGTGCGAAAAGATCCTCGATGGTTTCGGCGAGCAGATGCGCGCGGTGTCGCTGAAGTTTGTCCCCACCGCCATCCTCTCGCGGCAGATCGCCGGCATCCGCGGCCGTTCCCTGCTGATCAATCTGCCGGGCAAGCCTTCGGCCATCGGCGATTGTCTGGACGCGGTGTTTCCCGCAGTGCCCTACTGCATCGACCTCATCGAAGGGCCGTATCTGGAAACCGACGACACGGCGCTCAAGGCCTTCCGCCCCAAGCATGCCCGCAAGCCACAGGATTGACGCTGCGGTGGTTCAGTCCTCGATATCGTCCACCGAAAAGGCCCGTCCCTCCGGGCGCTGGTTCATGTCCGTATAGCCCAGGTCGTCACGTTCGAGATCATCGAAGGCGCCGGACCAGTCCTCCGGCGGAGGAATGGACTCCAGACCCAGCTCATCCCAGGCCTCAAAATCCAGCTCATCCACTTCACCTTCGAAATACTGGATTTCGACGGTGGCTTCATCGTCGTCGATAGCGACGACTCGGAACATCAGGCCATTAAGACCACGGTACCAGTTGCCTATCTCCGGGTTTGGGCTTTGGGCCATGTGCTCCTCCTCGGTCGATGTGTCGATGCATAGTCTCAAGGTCGTTATTCAGCTCACCACAGAGACACAGAGTTCACAGAGGAATTGGATGGCCATCTTGTGCGCATGGCGCACACTACACCTGCCCGTAGCGTGCGCCGTGCGCACGATGGCCCTGAAATTGCTCGATGGCGAAAGAAATGGAATTTTGCCGCATTAACCCGTGCCTCCCCCCGATGTTCATCCCATTGATGCATTCTCTGTATTCTCTGTGCCTTTTGTGGTGAATAGCTACATCTCAAGATAGCACCGATTCGGGGGATGTGAATGGGGCATGGTGGGGCGGATTCCCCCTTCACCTCTGGGAACTATCGCTTGCCAAGCTCAAACAGGGCGATGGACTCGACATGTGCAGTATGAGGGAACATGTCCATGACGCCGGCACTGACGAGACGGTAGCCCTGCTCGTGCACCAGGGTACCGGCATCGCGGGCCAGGGTGGCGGGATCGCAGGAGACGTAAACGATGCGCCTCGGCAGCGGATTCGCCACCACCACCACCGGCGCACCGCTGCGCGGCGGGTCCAGCAGTAGCTTGTCGAAACCCTCGCCATACCATGGCTCAGCACTGAGATCGCCATTGAGGTCGGTGGCGTGGAATTCCACGTTGTCGATACCATTTCGCGCGGCATTCTCGCGGGCGCGCGTTACCAACCCGGCCTCACCCTCGACGCCAACCACGTGATCGGCCTTACGCGCCAGTGGCAAGGAAAAATTGCCCAGGCCGCAAAACAGGTCGAGGATGCGTTCACCCGGCTGCGGGTCGAGCAGTTCGATGGCGCGGTCGATCATTTTCTGGTTCAGTTCGGCATTGACCTGGGTAAAGTCGGTGGGGCGAAACTGCATCTCCACATCGTAATCGGCCAGACGGTAGCTGAGAACGGTGCCGGCGCTTTCCTCTCCCTCCGGCCACAGACGCTGGACGGTCTTAGGCCCGCCCGATTGTAGGAAAATAATCAGCTGGCGCTCGCGGCCATAGTCCCGAAGCAGGTCGAGGTCCGCCTCGCTGAGATCGGCGAGATGGCGAAACACCAGCGCGGCATTGGCGTCGCCCACGGCCACTTCGATCTGCGGGATCTGATCCTTGATGCTGAGCCTTCCCACCAACGCCGATAATTCATCGATGTGCTCACCGATGCGCGGGTGCAACACCTCACAGCGCATCAGGTTGGCGAGAAAGGAGCTGCTGCGCTCGCGGAAGCCGACCCGCACCACCCGGTCGCGGCGCATGTATTCCACCCCCAGGCGCGCCTTGCGGCGGTAGCCCCAGCTGCCAGCAGTCAACGGCGGCAACACCGCCTCCGGCTCGACACGGCCGATTTTTTTCAGGTTATCCAGCAGCCGCTGCTGCTTGGCCGCGATCTGATCCTCTGCCCCCAGGTGCTGCAGGCTGCAGCCGCCGCAGATGCCAAAATGGGCACAGCGCGGCTCGATGCGCTGCGGCGAGGGCCGGATCACCTCCAGCATATCGCCTTCATCAAACTTGCCGCGGGTACGACAGTAACGGAACAGCACCTCCTCGCCAGGCAGGGCGCGGTGGATGAATACCGTCTTGCCCTCAACGTGGGCGATGCCACGGCCATCGTGGGCTATGTCATCGATGGTGGCGGTGCGGGGTTGGGGGAGTTTCTTACGGCGTTTGGACATGATGACTTGCTTTAAGAAAGAAGAATTTTAAAAGCCTGCCGCTTCGGCGCAGGACAGGGGCAGTGGGAGAGTCCGCGAATGGACGCGAATCTTCGCATGTGTGTACTTGGCACGACTTTCGATCTGCGGATATTCGCACGGATGGATTGGGGCACTGACTTATAGTTTCTGTTTTATTTGCGTCCATTCGCGTTCATTTGCGGACCCTATCGTCGTTCCACTCGCCTTTGAATGGCAGAAAACTCTGCGTCCCAAAGGCCCTCAGGCCGGAAATACGTCCGTGGACAAGTAACGGTCACCACGGTCACAGATGATGGCGACGATGATGGCCTTCTCCACCTGCTGCGACAGCTGCAGCGCCGCGGCCACGGCGCCGCCGGAGGAGACGCCGGCGAAGATACCCTCGCACGCAGCCAGGGCACGGGTGGTATCCTCGGCGTCTACCTGGGTGACATCGATGACCCGGTCCACCCGTGAGGCCTCAAAGATCGCCGGCAGGTATTCCTCCGGCCAACGACGAATACCGGGGATGGAGGCGCCCTCGGTGGGCTGCACGCCGACGATTTCGATGGCCGGGTTTTGTTCTTTAAAGAAACGCGAGCAACCCATGATGGTGCCGGTGGTTCCCATGGCGCTGACGAAGTGGGTGATGGCCCCATGGGTGTCACGCCAGATCTCCGGGCCGGTGCCCTCGTAGTGGGACAGCGGATTGTCCGGGTTGGAGAACTGATCCAGCACCCGGCCCTTGCCCTCGGTCTCCATCTGCTTGGCCAGGTCACGTGCCCCCTCCATGCCCTCCTCGCGGCTCACCAGGATGATTTCGGCGCCGAAGGCCTTCATGGCGCCGCGGCGCTCCATGCTCATGTGCTCGGGCATGATCAGCAGCATGCGATAGCCCCTGATGGCCGCGGCCATGGCCAGGGCAATGCCGGTATTGCCGCTGGTGGCCTCGATGAGGGTATCGCCGGGTTTGATCTCGCCACGTGCCTCAGCGTGCTGGATCATACTCAGGGCCGGGCGGTCTTTCACCGAGCCGGCGGGGTTGTTGCCCTCCAGCTTGACGAGCATCGTGTTTCCATTGCCCACAGTCAGGCGCTGCAGACGAACCAGCGGCGTATTGCCGACAAAGGATTCAATGGTTGGATAGTTCATGGTCGACACCCGGGAATCTGACGGAAGGGGCCTAATTTAATCCATCGTCCGCACTTTGCAAAGCAGCGGCGAATAAACCGGGCCAGGTGCAGAGAGACATTTACGTACCCCCTGTTAAAATGGTCAAAATTAATGGCATTATCGCCAACAGCAGCTACCGGGAGGGATGTCCAAACAGCAGGCGGAAACGCCCGCTCTCTGGACGTATTTGAGACTAACATGCATCATAAGAAGCTTTTTTGCAGACTCCTTCCCGCCCTGCTGGTTGCCACCTCCTGCAGCACGCCTGCCAGTGAACCCATTCCGCCACAGGAGGACCTCTTACTCTCGGAAGAAGACTTTCTCAGCGAACTGCCGGTCGTACTGACGGCAACACGGCTTTCACAGCCGGCACGTGAAGCACCAGTGGCCACCACCATCATCGACAGAGAGATCATCAAGGCCTCCGGTGCCCGCGAAATCGCCGATCTATTCCGCCTGGTGCCCGGTTTCGTGGTCAGCCACGATAACGGCTACACCCCCATCGTCACCTATCATGGCCTGAGCAATGAACAGGCACGCCGTATGCAAGTGCTGGTGGATGGGCGTTCTGTCTATTCCGTCGTATTCGGTGGCACCAAATGGGCAGACCTGCCCCTGGCCATTGACGACATCGAACGTATTGAAGTGATTCGTGGCCCGAATGCCGCCACCTATGGCGCCAATGCCTTTCTCAGCACCATCAACATCATTACCCGTCATTCGAGCGAAACCAACGGTGTATTTGCGCGCGTCAATGTTGGCAACATCGATATCCGCGATGGCTACCTGCGCTATGGCGACACCCTGGATGACCTGAGTTACCGATTGACCCTGGGCTACAATCGCGATACAGGTTTTCCGGATCGGAACGACACCCACCAGGTGCGTATGGCAAATTTTCGCAGTGACTACCAGCTCACGACATCCGACACTATGGAGTTCCAGTTAGGTTTCAACAATGGCGAAATGGGTGTGGATTCAAAGACCTTGAATGCCGCGGACGAAAAAAACAACAAAAACCACTTTGCGCAAATCCGCTGGCAACACGATCGGTCCACAGACGAAAACTTCAGTCTGCAATTTTATTATATCGGCGAAGACACCGCCCAGATCTATGACGTCAATATTCCCGTATTAGGCCGTGTGGTCGCCAATAATTCGTATACAGCCAACCGGCTTGATCTGGAAGCACAACACATCAAGCAGCTTGCCCGCGATGCGCGCATCGTTTGGGGTGGGGGTATTCGTCGTGACTCCGCCAGCGCACCCGGGTATTTTGGTACCAAAGCAACGCTTTACAATAATCTCTATCGCATTTTTGGTAACCTGGAATGGCATCTGACACAAAGCCTGCTGCTCAACATCGGCACCATGTTAGAAAAAACAGACTTGTCCGGAACCGAACTTACACCCCGCCTCGGACTCAACTACCTGTTTAATCCAGTGCACAGCATACGTCTCACCGCCAGCCATGGCTCTCGCACCCCAACCCTGGCTGAATCAAAATCCAACTTCCAGGTAGCTGTCTACAACAGCACATTACCAACCCTGCCACTCACTCCAGCTGACTTTATCAGCACGCTCTGGAAGGGCAATGAAGACCTTGAATCGGAAACCATCACCTCTTATGAATTCGGTTACATGGCATCCCTGCCCAAAAAAGGTTTTACACTGGATATCAAGGTCTACCGGGAAGAGCTGGAGGGCCTTATCTACATGGATGAAAATAGAGTTTACATCTCGACCGATTATTATGATTTCCGCTATGAAATTTCAGGTAACTTCGGCGACGCAACGATTATCGGCTCAGAAACCAGCATCAATTACCAGCCATTGCAGGATACGCGTTTCGTTCTTTCCCACTCATATACAAAACTCAACAGCACACTGCCAAAATTTTTACCCGACCAGGGAAATCAAACAGCACCCAAACAGATTTTTTCCTTTCTCGCCATGCAGAAATTCCTGGGACGGGTGAATGGCAGCCTGGCTTATTATTACGTTAGCGAAAGTGACGGTCTCGGCTCAGGCGATCCGATACCCGCTGTCAGACGCCTGGATCTGCGCCTCGGGTTGTCATTCAGCGGGCGGAAAATACGCGGAGAAATTGCCGCCATTGTGCAAAATGCACTGCATGACAATGATTATATAGACTGGCGAAATGACAACCAATTTGAAAGGCGACAGTATATTTCGCTGGATGTACAATTTAACTAGGGTGACAAACAGGGATGCTGATCTCCCCAGCAGCAGAATCAAACGCAGCATCTTCCTTCAGATGCTACATGGTTCTGTGCCTGCTCGCATTCTTCTCGCTTAATACCCACGCGAGCACATTACATGTCACCCTCATCCCGAGTCGCGATAACGGCGCCTATCAACACGTCATCGACGCCATCGTTGCACGCATCGATGAGCAATCACAGCGCACTATTGTATTAAAAACCATCAGCCTGGATGACTTCAAGCAGCACAGCACCAATATTGACCAGGCTTCAGATCTATTGATACCCATTGGCATTCGTGCCACAGAACGCGTAATCCGGCAGGCAGGCAATAGCCCGATCCTTGCCACGCTGGTACCCCGCTCAAGCTTCAATGACGGCCTCAAAAAAAGAGCAGCCGAAATACCTTCACCCCCTCCCCGTAACATCAGTGCCATATTGCTGGATCAACCCATCAGCCGGCAGTTGAACCTTACCCGCCTACTATTTGGCAATGTCAAGCGCATCGGCATCCCGCTAGGGCCAGACAGCCAGTCGCTACATCATGAGATTGAACGCACTGCCCGACAACTCAAACTATCTTTTGAAATTGAAAATATCGACTCCGCCGAGAACTTGATGCACCGGCTTTCCGGACTTCTGGATCGCAGCGATGTCCTGTTGGCACTGCCTGACCCAGCGATTTTCAATCGCCGCAATGTTCGTTACATTCTCTTGAGCACATACCGAAAACGCATTCCCGTGATTGGTTTTTCGCGGAGCTATGTGAAGGCTGGGGCCCTTGCCGCTACCTACTCGAGTCCCGAACAAATAGGTAAACAGACAGCGGAGATGATTATTGCCCTGCAAAAAAAACCAGCACGCGAATTTCCTGCTGCCGTACAGCCAAAGTATTTTTCTGTCGTGATCAATAAGCAGGTTGCACGTTCATTTGGCTACACTGATCTCTCTGCAGAAAAACTGGCACGACAGATCAGACAGCTTGAGCGCAAAAACCAATGATCAATCTGGGCATTAAAGGCCGTATATTGCTATTGGCTCTGATCCCTATAACGGGCATTGCCCTCGTACTGTCGACATATTTTATTCATTCCCAGCTGCAAAGCCTGGATTATGCACTCAACAATCACGGTCAGGCACTGGCCCGTCATCTCGCAAGTGCCAGTGAATATGCCGTATTTTCCGGAAATCGTGAAATCCTCGAAGCGCTGGCAAAACAGGCCCTGTCAGAAGATGATGTTGTTGCCGTAACCATCACGGACAAGCAGGGGTTTACGCTGCTAAGTCACCACAACAAACGCTCTTCCGTAGAAAAAGGGGAAGGTCAGCGTGTACGAATTTTCAGTCAGCCAATCATCCAGCAGATCATTGCCAAGCTGGATGAAGATGAGGCCTTCTATGCGGCGGAAGACAGCATTAGCCCCACACAGGAAACGCTGGGCTGGGCAGCGGTCGAATTATCACTTGACACACTACAGACAGAAAAAAATGAAAGCATTATCAACTCCATACTGATCACCCTTCTGGGCATTGTCCTCAGTCTGCTGCTGGCCGTCCGGCTTGGCCGTGGATTGACTCACCCCCTGTTGAGACTTCACCGTGCCGCAGAAGAAATACAGCGCGGAAATCTGGACATCCATATTAAACAGGGATCAAAGGGTGAAATACGCACCCTGGAAGAAGGCTTCCAGTCCATGGCAACGGCATTACGCAAATCACGAAAAAATCTTCAACAGCAGATTGACAGGGCCACTGCGGGATTGCATGAATCCATCCAGACCGTCGAACAACAAAATACCGAGCTAAAGCAGGCGCGCCAGAATGCCTTGGCCGCCAGCGAGGCAAAATCTGTCTTTCTCGCCAACATGAGCCATGAATTGCGTACACCAATGAATGGCATTCTCGGCTTCACAAGGCTTATTCAAAAAACCCACCTCACCAGTGAGCAACAGGACTATATCGAAACTATTGAAAAGTCCGCGAACAACCTCCTTCATCTGATGAATGACATTCTCGATATTTCAAAGATTGAAGCCGGAAAGCTGACGATACAAGAATCCTTCTGCAGCTTACGCGGCACCATTGATGATGCACTTTCACTGCTCGCCCCAGCCGCACAGGACAAGGGGCTTGAACTGATATCACTTTTCTATCAGGACGTTCCTGAAACCGTCTTCACTGCAGCGGATCGCATTCGCCAGATTATGCTAAATCTCATTGGCAATGCCATCAAATTTTCTTCGGCAAGCTCCATTGTCATTCGCACCATGCTGGAAGAGGAAACCGATGAAAGTGTTCTGATAAGGATTTCTGTCACCGACCAGGGCATCGGTATTTCGGCAGAAAACCAGAGAAAGCTCTTTCATAGCTTTGAACAACTTGATGATTCAATGGCACGCCAGTATGAGGGGGCCGGATTGGGGCTGGCCATTTCCCGCTCACTGACGGAATTACTCGGCGGTGAAATTGGCGTTGATAGTCGCGAGGGTGACGGTGCGACCTTCTGGTTCACTATTCGCTGCCGCAAGCTACAGCGCAAACAAAGCAGTCAGATACATATACCCCATTTTAGCGGCTATTCTGTCAGCATTTATGACCCCAATGAGACATCCGGCCTCTCCCTCATGCATATGCTGCAAACATTAGGACTGGACGTCCACCAGCACCAGCATCCAGAGACCCTGTTTCGACAGATTGCCTCGGGTTCAAAGATTGACCTTGTCATCATGGCCACCAAGCTTGGCAGTCAGGATACGGACATTCTGCAAACACTGTTCAGAAAACAGCGCGACAAGGCCGATTTCAACGTTATCCTGCTGGTCAACAGTGTCGATCCTGTTACCCTTCTTTTCGTGCGCCAGCAATACGGATGTCTCTGCATATCCAAGCCCCTGCGCAAGCAAGAAATCATTTCTGCACTGGAGTCACTGTTTTCTCCGCAGCGTCCGCAACAAACAACAGAGATATCAACAGACAATAATGTTATTGCCAGCTTGTCCGGTTATAAAATACTGGTTGCGGAAGACAATGAAATAAACACCAAACTCATCGCACACATACTCACCCAGGCTGGCGCATCGGTGTCTCTGGCCGAAAATGGTCAAGAGGCTATTGCCAGCTGCAAAAATACGCCTTTTGACGCTATTCTCATGGACATACATATGCCGGTAATGAATGGCATTCAGGCGGCTCAACGAATCAGGGATCAGGAAGTGGGAAATGAACATATCCCTATTATTGGCCTCACCGCCAGCCTTCTGGATACGGACCGAGAGAATTATTTCCAGGCGGGGATTGATGCCATGTTGGTTAAGCCTGCCGACAATGAGCAATTGATTGCACTGATAAGGAAGCTCTGTACCCAGCCTGCATCATTACAGAAGGCTTATTTACAAATCTCGCCTTCGGTGGATGCCGCTACAGACAGTCCTTCACCGATGCAAATATCACTGACATCCATGCTGATCAAGGAAATACCTGATGTCCGTGTCAGGATGCAAACCGCCAGTGATACAGGAGACTGGCAACAGCTGCAGGAAATTTCGCACAAGTTCCTCGGCGGCCTGGGCTATTGCGATGCCAAAGAATTACAGGCAGTGGCCGGTCATCTCCACCGGTGTTTGATATCAGGACAACACAGCGCCATTGCCGGCGCACTCGCTGATGTCTTTGTGGAAATGGACAGGCTGCTCGCACAACATAAAAGCGATAGTATCTAGATCCTGCAAGTGCTCGCACTCACTCCGCTGGCAGACAAAAACCTCTCAAATACTGCAGAAACTCACCTTTGAGTTGCGGATGCTTCAAGGCATATTCCACAGTGGCCTTGAGGTAACCGATCTTGCTGCCGCAGTCGTAGCGCTGGCCGTCAAACTGATAGGCCATTACCGTCTCTTCATCCAGCAGGTCGGCAATGGCATCCGTCAGCTGGATCTCGCCACCCGCACCTTTGTGGGTATTTTCGAGCAGGGCAAAGATCCTCGGTGTCAGGATATAGCGGCCGACGACGGCCAGATTCGATGGCGCCTCGTCAATTCGCGGCTTTTCAATGATCTGTTCAACGCGTCCGAGCCGCTGATCTTTTTTCTCCAACCGCACGATACCGTACTTGTCCGTCTCCTGCGCATCGACTTCTTCCACACCCAGCAGGCTGCACTGCTGCCGGGCAAACAATTCGGTCATCTGTGAGAGACAGCCGTGCTGGCCGCCATCGATCAGATCATCGGCCAGGATGACCGCAAACGGATCATCACCGACAACATTCTTCGCACACAGTACGGCATGACCCAGCCCCAGCGCCTCCGGCTGGCGGATATAGACGCAATTCACGCCGGACGGCAGAATGTCATGCACGATATCCAGCAGGGTCTGCTTGCCACGCTGTTCGAGCTCATATTCCAGCTCAAAGTTGCGGTCAAAGTGATCTTCGATGGCTCGCTTGCTGCTGCTGGTGACGAAGATCAGCTCAGTCACACCGGCAGCCACCGCCTCCTCCACCGCGTACTGGATCAGCGGCTTATCGACGATGGGCAACATTTCCTTGGGGTTTGCCTTGGTGGCCGGCAAGAAACGTGTGCCCATGCCGGCAACGGGAAAGACAGCCTTGCGAATTCCCTGTGTCATTGCTTTTTACTCTTTATCCTGTTGACTGAAATAACCAATGCACCTTTGTCTCAGCAAAAAGTAGATTGAGTAAAGCGCAGCGTACCCAACGTTTCCGTGCACCTTGTTGGGCACGTCGCTGCGCTCCTTTGCCCAACCTACCATTTTGTCCAAGCAAAAAAAGGGGCCATCAGGCCCCCATTCCTGTCACACAACGGGGGCCTTATTCGGCGCCCACTGCCTTCATGCTGAGGCGGATGCGGCCCTGCTTGTCGATCTCCAGCACCTTGACCTTGATCACATCGCCTTCGGACAGCTTGTCGCTGACATTCTCGACACGCTCGTCGGAGATCTGCGAAATGTGCACCAGCCCGTCCTTGCCCGGCAGGATGGTGACGAAGGCACCGAAGTCCATCAATTTGGCGACCTTGCCTTCATAGATCTTGCCCACTTCGACGTCGGCGGTGATCTGCTCGATCAGACGCAACGCCTCTTCGCCGGCGGCACTGTCCACGGAGGCGATCTTGATGCTGCCGTCGTCTTCAATGTCGATACTGGCGCCGGTCTGCTCGGTAATCGAGCGGATGGTAGCGCCGCCCTTGCCGATCACGTCGCGGATCTTGTCCGGATGGATCTTGATGGTCAGGTAACGCGGCGCAAACTCGGACATCTCTTCACGCGGCGTGGTGATCGCCTCATTCATTTTGCCGAGGATGTGCAGATAACCTTCTTTGGCCTGACCCAGCGCCTGCGCCATAATGTCACGGGTAATGCCGGTGATCTTGATATCCATCTGCAGGGCGGTCACGCCCTCTTCGGTACCGGCCACCTTGAAATCCATATCGCCTAGGTGATCTTCGTCACCGAGGATGTCAGACAGCACGACAAAGTCATTCTCGTCCTTGATCAGGCCCATCGCGATACCGGCCACGGGTGACTTGATAGGCACGCCGGCATCCATCAGCGCCAGGCTGGTGCCGCATACGGAGGCCATGGAGCTGGAACCATTGGATTCTGTGATTTCCGACACCACACGAATGGAATACGGGAATTCGTCCACATTGGGCATCACCGCCAGCACACCGCGCTTGGCCAGACGGCCGTGGCCGATCTCGCGGCGCTTGGGGCTACCGACGAAGCCGGTCTCACCGACACAGAAGGGCGGGAAGTTATAATGCAGCATGAAGGGTTCTTTACGCTCTCCTTCGATGGCATCGATGATCTGTGCATCACGCGCAGTGCCCAGCGTGGTCACCACCAGGGCCTGTGTCTCACCGCGGGTAAACAGCGCCGAGCCGTGGGTACGCGGCAACAGGCCGATACGCACGTTGATGGGACGCACGGTGCTCTTATCACGGCCATCAATGCGCAGTTCACCGGCAATGATGCGGCTACGTACAATGCGCTTTTCCAGTTTGCCTATAGCCTCTTTTACATCACCAGCGGCAAATGCGGACTCATCACCTTCAGCGCACAACTTTTCGACCACGGCGCTGCGAATTTCACTCAGGCGTGCATAACGATCCTGTTTGTCGCTGACCTGATAGGCTGCGTTCAGGTCGGCCTCGGCCAGCTCGGCAACACGCGCGGCCAGCGCGGTATCGGCCTCGGGCGCAGTCCAGTCCCAGGAGGTCACACCAGCCTCGGCAACCAGCTCACGAATGGCCTGAATAACGACCTGCATCTGCTCGTGGCCAAACATCACGGCGTCCAGCATCACCTGTTCCGGCAGCTCCTTGGCCTCGGACTCCACCATCAGCACGGCATCCGCGGTACCGGCAACCACCAGATCCAGTGCAGACTCCTTCAGCTGTTCGGCAGTCGGGTTAAGCAGAAATTCACCGTCCTTGTAACCCACGCGCGCACCACCAATAGGACCACTGAAGGGCACACCGGCAAGGGACACGGCTGCGGAGGCGCCGATCATGGCGGGGATATCGGGATCGATGGCGGGATCCAGCGAAATGACGGTGGCGATAACCTGCACTTCATTGACGAAGCCCTTGGGGAACAGCGGACGCAGCGGGCGATCAATCAGACGGCTGGTGAGGGTTTCCTTCTCACTCGGCCGCCCTTCACGCTTGAAAAAGCCACCCGGGATCTTGCCGGCAGAATAGGTGCGTTCCTGATAATTGACGGTGAGGGGGAAAAAGTCCCGGCCCGGATCGGCTTCCTTGCGGGCAACACAGGTCACCAGCAGGGTGGTATCGCCCAGACTGATCATCACCGCACCATCGGCCTGACGGGCAACTTCACCCGTTTCCATCGTCAGGGTCTGGTCGCCATACTGTATGACTTTCTTGATAGACATTTTGTGGGATTCCTTAGAAGAAAATTACACCGGTTAATGAATAGCTGCTTGTTGCCTGAATGCTTGTTACCTGAATTATTGCTTAAACAACGGATTCGGATTCTTCAGCGTCGGGACTGTAAAACGCAGACCCGCAAAGGCCCG
>CAZTPE010000045.1:0-12926 GCA_964614545.1 uncultured Ectothiorhodospiraceae bacterium | reverse complement strand
GTAAATGCCCGCTCGATGGCGGCAATTTGTCCCTTGTTGTCTGTTATGTTGGCCGGTGTCTCAGCCGTGGCCGATGAGAAGCCGTGCAGATGTCCGGAGGGCAACAGGCCTACATCGAAATCACTCACAGCCAATTTTCAACCCGTAATCCTGGCGCCCGTTCAAACTCTTTCATGGTATTGATGATTAGAATTCCGCCCTCAGTTGGCCAAAATATTGCGAAGCATGTCCTTCAAATGGGGTAACTTCCAGGCGTGCGACCAGGCCTTCGATATCGGCAAGGTTTCGTTCAGGCTGGGAAGATCTTTCAGCGCCATAGTGATGATCCTGGTGTTGCCAATGGCAACAATAGCGACATTTTGATGGATTCTGCCAGCGCCACTGGTTTAGGCAGTCGTACTGCCTGGGTTTTGTTGCTCTTGAATAGGGTGGCGTGGATTGCGGTTATTACAATTCCCATATCATATCTTTTCAGTATATTTAATTGTCCGTCATAAAGTTTATACCACTGGCTTTAGCCGGTCAGCTTTGTGATATCACAGTCCATAAATATGAAATTTACGGACACATCATACCTATACTGTAAATATAAAGGTTTATGGACAAACGGGACGCGATGGGGCCCATTAAGTCTGTCCTGCCTTGCCTGGTGCCTAAACTACACTACTCGGACCTGGGTGAGGTGCAGGACGGTACCCAGGCGCAACAGGCCTATTTTGACCTGACCCGTGGGGCGCTCACGGTAGGGGAGATCGAGGCTCTGCGAATGGACCTGCTTGATTATTGCAGGCTTGATACCTATGCCATGGTCGCACGATTATGTGGTGATCAGCTGCCGGGGCCGATGTGAGGAACCACGATGGCATTACAGACTGAAGACGAATGGGGTGGGCCTGGCAGGGATGTCCGTGGCTGGCGAATGAGGTCAGGGTGGCCGGGTGATACGCCATGAGCGATCAATCCTTCTTCATTACCCTGCTGACTATTGAACTGGTGATCCCCTATGCTCAGTCGCTCAAGGACAAGCGCAGCGCGGTACGGGGAATCACGGATCGTATCCGCAGTCGATTCAATGCCTCAGTGGCTGAGGTGGGATACCAGGACAAATGGCAGCGTGCCGTTGTGGCGGTCTGCTTTGTCGGTAACGACAAACGCCACCTTGAGTCGGATACGGCCCGTGTAAGAACACTTTGTGGCGAGGCCACGGATGTTGAGATCACGTCCATCGATCAGGAGTGGTTGTAATCCGCTGCGCTCTAAAGTAGACCCCATAGAAAGGCCTGCGCAGGCCTTTTTATTTTCCTTCTCTTTCCGCTGCAGTGCTCTTGGTTCAGGCTGGAAATAACCCCAGAAATATTAACTTACTAATTTACTGTGGTAATGCGCGGGGATTGGTCTACGGTTATGACAGGAGATGTACTCGGGAGACCGCTTGAATGCTATTGCAGGTCTGCCGTCATTCATTGCAAACAATCCGGCCTTTGAGGAGAGATGACCATGACCACGGTAACGACACACACGACAAACAATCACGAGCCGACGCAAGAGGGGCAGGATGCATGGAGTGAGATCCGGGCCCTGGAACTGGCGGCGGAGGAGGGCATCACCCTGACGCCGGCGCACTGGGACGTGATCCACTTTCTGCGCCAGAGCTGTGAACAACACGGCTTTTCCTGCAGTGCGCGGCTGGTGCTGAAAAAGCTCAGCAGCCGCTACAAAAAGCAGGGCGGCAAGCGCTATCTGTATTCACTGTTCCCACACGGGGCGGTCTATCAGGCCTGCAAGATTGCCGGGATTCCCCTGCCGCCGTATACCGTCGATCTGTCCTTCGGCAGTGTGCACTGATACGGCGGCCATCGCCCGGCATTCTTCAGGATTGCCGCTTTTCCAGTTTGCCGTGCTTTTGCAGATAATTGACCACCTGTTGCGTGGCCTCCTCGTTCGGTACGTCCTTGCCGGCATTGCGCATGTGGACCTTCATGCGCAGCACCACCCGTGGCCATTCACGCGCCGTGTGCCGGCTGGGTGAGGGCGTCGCATGGCATTGCGAGCAGAGTGACTGAAAGGTCTGGCCGGCGGGGCTGTCGAGGTCGTCGAACTGGCTGCTGTCCAGCGCCGTCTGCGCAAACTCGTTCAGGTATTCGCGCAGTTCCCGCCAGTCCTTTTCCGCCGGCATGATGACGTGTGCCAGCATGCCGGTGCTGCGAGAGCCCATGTGTCGCTGCATGCGATCGAGGATGGCCGGCCATTCCCCGGCGCTGTGCATCAGGGGGGTGGGCAGGTCGTGGCATTGCACGCAATACAGGGTCAGCAGGGTGGCGCCGCGGCCATCGGCGTCGGGCAGGTCGAGCGGGTTGAGGCCCTTGGGGATGACGCGGGCGTCCAGACCGGTCGGTGAAGGCTCGACGGCGCTGTCTTTGACCGCGTGGGTACGGTCGATGCGCGCCTCGCGCTGCTGGTAGTTGGATTCGAGATAGACCGTCAGGGCAAGGATGCCGACACCCCCCGCCAGCACCGCCCACAGGGCACGTTTTTCGCCGCTTTTCATGTTCTTCCCCCCATTATTCCGGTGTGATTGCCGGTGCGATTATTTTTTTGTCATGGTGCCACAAGCGTGGCGCTGACGAAAAGATGCGCGACAGGATTGAAAATTCTGCCGGAAAAGGTAAGGGTAGGCGCTCTAGGGGAACCAATCAGTCACAGGAGCGCAGGTATGTTGTTGCACCAGCAATTTGTCCGGGTAGCGAAACAGAATAAAAACAAGATGGCCCTGGTGGATCGTTCCACCGGCAAGCGCCTCACCTATGGCCGGGCGTTGATTGGCAGCCTGATCCTGGCGCGAAAGTTTCGCCGTATCGATGACGGCTACGTGGGCGTGATGATCCCCACCTCCGCCGGTTGCATGCTCACGGTACTGGCGCTGGTGATGTGCGGCAAGGTGCCGGTGATGATCAATTATTCCACCGGCGCTGCAGATAATATCCGCTATGCCCGCACGCGCTGCGGCTTCAAGACGGTGATCACCTCACGCGGGGTGCTGGAAAAGGTCGGCTGTCCGGAGATGGACGACATGCTGTTCGTCGATGACCTGATGAAGGAAGTGACAGGCCTCGACAAGTTGCGTGCCGCGCTGCTGGCGGCACTGCCCGTGCCGTTGCTGCTGGGCACTCTGCACCAGGGCCATGATGACGACACCCTGGTGATCCTGTTCACCAGTGGCAGCGAAAAGGCGCCCAAGGGGGTCGAGCTGACGCACCGCAACATTGGCAGCAATGTGCAGGCTATCCAGGAGGCCATTGAGATCGAGGACAACGATGTCTTTCTCGCTATCCTGCCGCTGTTCCACGTCTTCGGCCAGACCGCCAACTTCTGGTTGCCCCTGTGCAGTGCTTCCACGGCCATCACCTACGGCAATCCGTTGGAATTCAAGACCGTGGCGGGCATTATCCGTGACGAAAAGCCCACCATCGCCATTGCTACACCGTTCTTTCTCAGCAGCTACCTGCGTGCCGCCAAGCCCGGTGACTTCAGCTCCCTGCGCATCGTCGTGGTGGGCGCCGACAAGATGCCTGACAGGTTGCGTGAAGGCTACGAGAGCCAGCACGGCGTCGCCACTTTTGAGGGCTACGGCACCACCGAGACCAGTCCGGTAATCTCCGTCAACCTGCCCGGCCGCAACAAGCCCGGCAGCATCGGTAAACCGCTGCCGGGGGTGGCGGTGCGCATCGCCGATGTCGACAGTGGCGAGGATCTGCCAGCCGGCGAGGAGGGCAAAATCCTGGTCAAGGGCGATATGGTGATGAAGGGCTATTTCGATGACCTGGAAGAAACCATCCTGCATATCAACAACGGCTGGTACGAAACCGGCGACATGGGCATGCTCGATGAAGATGGCTATCTGTGGCACCGCGGCCGCCTGAAGCGTTTCGTCAAGGTCGGCGGGGAAATGGTCTCGTTGGTGCGTGTGGAAATGGAGTTGGAAGAGCTGTTGCCGGAGGGTGTGGAGTGTTGCGTGGTCGAGCTGCCGGATGTCCGCAAGGGCGCCGTGCTGGCCGTCGCCGTGTCCGAGGAGGTCGATCAGAAGTCCCTGCTGAAGACACTGGGCAAACGTCTGCCGCCCATCGCTATGCCCAAGCATTTTGTGGTGCTCGAGGAGTTGCCGAAGATGGGTAGCGGCAAGGTGGATTTTCGCACCACCACCACACTGGTGCAGGAACGGCTGAAGGCTTAGCGCTGCATCATCGCTATTCAGCCGGGATCATCGTGCGCACGGCGCACGCTACAGGTGGCTGGTAGTGTGCGCCGTGCGCACAAGTGCCGATCGATCCGGGCCTATAAATGCAGGGCGCTGCCCCCAAGCCGCTGTTCCAGCTTCAGGCGCCGCACGGCCCGCCCGGCCAGCGGTCCGAGGCGTGAGCCCAATACGGCCTCGAAGTGGGCGTCCCAGTCGAAATCCAGGGCATCCAGCATGTTCTTGATGTAGAGGCCGGTCTCGGTCTCACCCTCCAGCACCAGGCGGCGATGGAAAAACAGGGTGTCCGGGTCCTCGCTGCGGGTGACCAGCAGCCAGAAGTCTTCCAGGCGGCCGGCGATGCGCACGTCCCAGACTGTCGAAGAATCCCCTTTCGGCAGGCGCACGAAGCGCTGTCCGCGAATCACGAACAATAGCTCGCTGCGGGTATCGGTGATGGACAGACACAGTCGCTTGCCTTCCAGGTCACCCAACTGCTCGGCCATGTATTGTCCCTTGAGCAGATGGTTGAACAGGCGCGAGAAGACCTTGCTGTGTACCGTGTCCGGCACCGTGCGTAGCAGCAGGTGCAGGGGTGGGCGAACGATTTTAAACGGCATGGCAGGGAGCATAAAGGGAACCTTGGGCAAGACCCGCTGGAAGTCGCTAGTCTGAGCCGAGTATATGCCGCAGGCGGTGGGTCGCCAACCGGCATAGTATTGCCGACCGCTTTTTCGCTATCATGGCGTCTTTCCCGCAGTGTGAGACAGGCAATGGATCTGAGTATTTTTCAGGGCGAGAACCAGTGGATCGGTGAGCTTTTCCTGGTGGTATTTCTGGTGTTGCTGGCCGATTTTCTCCAGCGCCGCATCCTCAACCGCCTGGCGAAGCGCCTGCAAAAGACGGCCAATCCCTGGGACGATGCGCTGCTGGCAGCCATACGGCGTCCGCTCAGCCTGCTGATCTGGGTGCTGGGCTTGAGCTACGCTGCCGAGCTGACGGCCCGGCAGACCACGGCCACTATGTTCGAACTCATCGAGCCGGCACGCGAGGTGGCGGTGATCATCATCCTGGCCTGGTTTCTGGTGCGCTTCATTCGCCAGGTCGAGGTCAACATCATCGAGCTGCGCAAGACGCGCGACGAACCGGTGGATGTCACCACCCTGGATGCCATCGCCAAGCTGCTGCGTCTGTCGGTGCTGATTACCGCCGCGCTGGTGATCCTGCAGACCCTCGGTTTCAGCATCGCCGGTGTACTGGCCTTCGGTGGCGTGGGTGGCATCGCGGTGGGTTTCGCCGCGCGTGACTTGCTGGCCAATTTCTTCGGCGGCCTGATCATTTACCTCGACCGGCCCTTTTCCGTGGGTGACTGGATTCGTTCGCCGGACCGTGAAATCGAAGGCACGGTGGAGCAGATCGGCTGGCGGCAGACGCGCATTCGCACCTTCGACAAGCGCCCGCTGTATATCCCCAATTCCATCTTCGCCACTATCGCGGTGGAAAATCCCTCGCGCATGACCAACCGGCGCATCTATGAAACCTTCGGCATCCGCTACGACGATATCGCCCACATGGCCGACATTGTGCGCGACGTGGAGGCCATGCTGAAGGCGCACCCGGCCATCGACACGGAACAGACCCTGATGGTGAATTTCGTCAGCTTCGCGCCGTCGTCGGTGGACTTCTTCGTCTATACCTTTACCAAGACCACCAGCTGGACGGCGTTCCATGAGATCAAGCAGGACGTGCTGCTGAAGATCGCTGATATCATCGCACAGCACGGTGCAGAGATGGCCTTCCCGACGTCCACTGTCCACCTGCCGGACGGTGTGACCGTGAAGTCGGCCGAGTAGGAGTGGCTCCACAGGCCGCGATCATTTACCAATCAAAGTTGCGGCCTGCGGAGCCGCTCCTACGGCAAGATTGCTCAAGTATCAGGATTGATCAAAAGGATGAGAAATGGCTGATAAACTACTGATAATTCTAATGAATACAGACCTCTCCAATCCCTCGGAACTGGGCACGCCTTTTCTCCAGGCCAGCGTCGCGGCGGCCATGGAATACGATGTGGAGATGCTTTTTACCGGGCGTGCCGGCGAGCTGGCCACGCCCGGTGTCGCCGAGGCCCTGCACTTTCAGCAGGGCAACGACAGGTCGGTGCTGGACCTGATTCGTGATGCCGTCGAGGCCGGCGTCAAATTGAAAGTCTGTACCTCAAATCTGGAGCTGTGGGGCGATGAACAGATCCCGGAAATCTCTGAGACCGTGGGTGCGGCCTATATCATCAGTGAAGCCATGGATGAAGACACCGTGACTTTCACCTACTGATTCTTGCCAATAACGTCCGGCCAATTAAAGATAATGACATCCCCCGATACCGAAGAACTGCTGGCGGAAGTGCGCCAGGTGCGCACCGAGGCCGACTGCCTGTTCACCCCTGAACAGGTGGAAGCGGCGCTGGACCGGCTGTCGACCGAGATCACGGCACGCTACGAAAACCGCAATCCGCTGGTGGTGTGTGTCATGAATGGAGGCCTGATGACCACCGCCGGTTTGCTGCAGCGTATGGACTTCCCGCTGCAGAGCGATTACCTGCACGCCACCCGCTATCGCGGCGAGACCCACGGTGGTGAGCTGCACTGGTTGCACGAACCCGGGCACTCGCTACAAGGCCGTGCGGTGATTGTTGTCGACGACATTCTCGACGAGGGCTACACCCTGGCGGCTATTGTCGAACACTGCCGCGCACGGGGCGCCGCCAGCGTGGAGAGTGTCGCCCTGGTGGAAAAGCGGCACACACGCAAGCAAGGCATCGAGGCCGATTACGTCGGACTGGTCGTCGAGGACCGCTATGTGTTCGGCTATGGTATGGATTACAAGGACTATCTGCGCAATGCACCGGGTATCTTTGCCGTGAAAGGTCTGTAACACACAAAGGTTCTGCGAGGAGAATCGAATGACACAACTGGCCATTATCGGTGGCACCGGTCTGGCTTCCCCCGAGCTGTTGCAGGTCCATGCGCAAGAAAATGTACACACACCCTATGGCGAGCCCTCCGGTCCCATCACCCGTGGTACGCTGTTCGGCCAGGAGGTGCTGTTCCTGCCTCGCCACGGTTATGGCCACCACCTGCCGCCGCACCGGGTCAATTACCGCGCCAATATCTGGGCCCTGCACGAACTCGGCGCATGTGAGGTCATCGCCGTCGCCGCCGTCGGCGGCATTACCGCAGCCATGGGGCCGGGGGTACTGGCGGTGCCGGATCAGATTATCGATTACACCTGGGGCCGCACCAGCACCTTTTTCGTGGACGATCTGGACCACGTCACCCACATCGACTTCACCGAGCCCTATTGCGAGGCGCTGCGCCAGCGTCTGTTGCAGGCGGCGGTGCGCGCCGGTGTCGACATGGTCGATGGCGGCACCTATGGCGCCACCCAAGGGCCACGGTTGGAGAGCCGCGCCGAGATCCAGCGCATGCAGCGTGATGGCTGCGACCTGGTGGGCATGACCGGCATGCCCGAGGCTGCACTGGCCCGCGAGCTGTCACTCTGCTATGCCAGCTGTGCGGTGGTGGCCAACTGGGCGGCCGGCAAGGCCGAGGGAGAGATCACCATGACCGAGATCGAGACCAATCTAAAGGGTGGTATGGCGGATCTCGGGCGGGTGTTGGTGGCCTTGTAGCGTGACTGAAATAGCGACTCTACGGAATTTATGGGATTTGGCCGTATGATTTTTTTACCGGATGAGTACCCGGAAGCGGCTCCAAGGGAGTGATGGATAATGGACGATTCGACACAAACAACGGTGCCAGACGCAAATTCTTTGCTGCAGAGAATTCTCACGGACTCCTTCGAGGAAATCTATGTCTTTGACGCCGGCACGCTGAAGTTCATCCAGGTCTCACACGGTGCACTGGACAACCTTGGCTACAGCATGGAGGAGATGCGTTCGCTCACCGCCAAGGATATCAAGCCGGGTCTGAGCGATGAGGCATTTACCCAGCTGATCCAGCCATTGCAAACGGGCGAAAAGGATCTGCTGGTGTTCGAAACCCACCACCGACGCAAGGATGGCAGCTGCTACCCGGTGGAAGTACGCCTGCAGCTGGCCAGTGACGTTACTCCCCCCGTATTTATCGCCTTCATCCTCGACCAGACGGCGCACCAGCGGGTCCAGGAAAACCTGCAAAACAGCGAAAGGCGCTTTCGGGATCTGGTCGAGCAGTCGCCCTTCAGTATTCAGATACTGTCGCCAGATGGTCGCACCCTGGCGGTCAACCCGGCCTGGGAAAGGCTGACCGGCGCGAGGCTCAAAGACCTGAAAAACTACAACCTCCTCAAGGATCGGCAGCTGATCGACAAGGGCGTCATGCCCAATGTGCTGAAGGCCTTTGCCGGCGAGGCCGTGGAGATTTCCCACATCGATTACCTGACGATAGAGACCCCGGACGTTGATCTTCCCCCCACCAGGTTTTGCGTGCGCTCCTTTATCTACCCCATCAAGGACGGCACCGGTCGGGTACAGGAGGTCATCCTCATGCATGAGGATGTCACGGAGAAAGAGCAGGCGCTGCTGAGTCTGCGCGAGAGCGAGGCCCGCCTGTCCGAGGCCCAGCGCATCGCCCATCTGGGCAGCTGGCAGTTGGACCTGCGCAGTAATGAGCTGCAATGGTCGGACGAGATATTTCGTATCTTCGAGATCGATCCGCAACAGTTCGGCGCCTCCTACGAGACCTTCCTCGATACCATTCATCCCGATGATCGCGAGCGGGTTAATGCCGCCTATTTGAGTTCACTGGAGGACCGTTTTCCTTATGAAATAGAGCACCGCCTGCTGATGAAAGACGGTCGGCTGAAGTACGTCCAGGAGCGTTGTGAAACGGATTTTGATACAGACGGCAAACCCCGCTGTTCCATAGGCACAGTGCAGGACATCAGCGACCACAAACGTGCGGAAATGGCGGCGCGGGAAAGCGAACAGCGTTTCCACATCCTGGCGCAGATTTCGCCGGTGGGTATTTTTCGCACCGATGCGCAGGGTCTGTGCATCTACGTCAATGAGCGCTGGCTGGACATGGCCAGCATGGCGGGGCCAGAGTCCTTGGGTGAGGGCTGGGTGGCGGCAATCCATGCCGATGACCGCGAGCGGATGCTTCAGGAATGGTCACAGACGGTGCGTATGCAAACGTCTTTTTATACCGAGTGCCGCCTGCAACGGTCGGATACATCCGACGGCGGCAAGGGAAGGATTACCTGGGTGCTGGCCCAGGCCACGGCCGAGCGAGATGCCGCGGGAAACATCGCTGGTTATGTGGGCACTATTACCGATATCACCCAGCACAAACGTATCGAGGAGGCGCTGAGTGAGCTGGCAGCAGCGGGGGCGGGGGAGGCGTTTTTTCAGCGCCTGGCGCAGGGGGTAGCAACCCTGTTCAATGCCCGCAAGGCCTTCCTGTGTCGCTTTCTGCCTGATCAGCCAGAAGTGGCTGAAAACCTTGCGGTCTGGTCCCAGGAAGGCCCAGAAAATAGGGGCAAGGATTACTGCAGACTGAGTGACTCCCCCTGCGGCAAGACCATTGCGCACGACGGCGTGTTCACCATCAAAGAACACCTGGGCGAACGGTTTGGTGATGACTGCTGCGGCCTGGCCACCACCACCCATGCCGAAAGCTTTATCGGCACCCCGCTGTTGGATGGCGAAGGGCGCACCATCGGTATCATGGGTATCATCGATGACAAGCCCCTGGAAGACAGCCAGGCGCTACAGCCTATCCTGGAAATGTTTGCTGCGCGTGCCGCCGCCGAGCTGGAGCGACAGGCGGCTGAGCAGGCGATTCGCCATCAGCGCGACCAGTTGGAACGAGAGGTACAGCAGCGCACCGCCGAATTGCGCACCAGCAATCAGGAGCTGGAATCCTTCGCCTATTCTGTCTCCCATGACCTGCGTGCCCCGCTGCGCGCCATCGACGGCTTTTCGCAGGCCCTGCTGGAGGACTATGGCGAGCGGCTCGACGCAACCGCCACGGGCTATCTGCAGCGCGTGCGGATCGGCACCCAGCGTATGGGTAAACTGATTGACGACATGCTGCAACTGTCGCGGGTAACGCGTGGAGAATTCACCTGTCAGCCGGTCGATCTGAGTGTGCTGGCAAACAGCATCCTCCGGCAATTGCAGGAATCCTCACCCGGGCGTGAGGTTCGGGTCAGTGTGGAGCCGGACAGGGTGGTGGAGGGCGACCGCCGTCTGCTGGGTGTACTGCTCGACAACCTGTTGGGCAATGCCTGGAAGTACACCAGCAAGCAGGACAATTCGCACATTGAGTTCGGCAGCACGCGTCAGGACCAGGGGCAGGTCTTTTTTGTCAGAGACAATGGTGTGGGTTTTAACATGAAATATCTCGACAAAGTCTTTGCGGCCTTTCAGCGACTGCATTCCAGCAGTGAATTCGAGGGCTCCGGCATCGGCCTGGCCACCGTGCAGCGGATTGCCAACCGGCACGGTGGCCGTGTCTGGGCAGAGGCGGAAGAGGGCAAGGGGGCGACCTTCTACTTTACCTTGGGCTAAATTATCCTAGGCTGTTGTCACTCGCGAAACAGGCGTAACCTGACGATGTCATCTGTGGAGGATTAGCTATGAAGATTTCGTTCCACGGCGCAGATCGTGGCGTCACCGGTTCCTGCCATCTCGTCGAGTGCGCCGGCAAACGCATTCTCATCGACTGCGGCCTGTACCAGGGCGGGCGGGAACTGAACGAGGAAAACAACCAGCCTTTCGGCTTCGACCCCGCCGATATCGACTACCTGCTACTGACTCATGCCCACCTCGACCACTGCGGACGGATTCCCCTGCTGGCCAAACGCGGCTTCAAGGGCGAAATCATCACCACCGCCGCGACCCGGGAACTGGCCCGGCTGGTGATGCTGGACGCCGCCCACCTGCAGGAAGAAGAGGCCGCCTGGCAGGCACGCAAGGCCGCCCGTCACGGCAATCACCGTGCCGACATCCAGCCTCTCTACACCACCCTCGACGCCCTCGATGCGCTGGATTTTTTCGGCCGCAAGGCGCGCTACGAAAAACCGCTGGCGCTGAGCCGGCACATCCGTGTCAGTTTCTTTGACGCCGGCCACATCCTCGGCTCGGCCAATGTCCTGCTGGAACTGGAGGAAGAAGGCCGCCATCAGCGCGTGCTGTTCTCCGGTGACCTGGGCTATGGCGGGCGGGCCATCCTGAATGACCCCGTACATCCGCCCAGTGCGGACACCGTGGTGATGGAGACCACCTACGGCGACCGGCGCCACAAACAGCTGCAGCCGTCGGTGGAAGAGCTCTACGATGCCATCGACGACACCTTCCGTCGCGGTGGCAACGTGGTGATCCCCAGCTTCGCCCTGGAGCGCACCCAGGAGATCCTCTACTGCCTGCGCGAGGCCGTACTGGCGAGCCGGCTGCCCGGCTCGATGCAGGTATTTCTCGACTCACCCATGGCCATATCCGCCACCGAAATCTTTCGCCGCCATCCCGAATGCTACGATGCGGACACCGCCCAGCTTTATGCCGACGGGCATGATCCCTTTTCCTTTCACGGCCTGCACTTCAGCCGGGAAACCGCGGAATCCATGGCCATCAACCGCATTGGCGGCGGTGCCGTGATCATCGCCGGTTCCGGCATGTGTACCGGCGGACGGGTGCGCCACCACCTCAAGCACAACCTGTGGCGCACGGACAGCAGCGTGGTATTTGTCGGCTACGCCGCACGCGGCACCCTGGCGCGGCACATCATCGACGGCGCCAAGACCGTGCGCATCTTCCGCGAGGACATCCCGGTACGTGCGAAGGTCTATACCATTGGTGGATTCTCCGCCCACGCCGACTGTGAACAACTGCTGGCCTGGCACGGCAAGACGGGTAAACCGCACACCACCTACCTGGTGCATGGCGAAGAAGATGTGATGCAGACCTTCGCCACCCGGCTAAAAAATACAAAGGTGGTTATGCCGGAATTGCATGCGGAGTTTCCGCTGTAGCCGTCTTTGCCGGCGCACGCGTAGGGTGGGCAGTGCCCACCCTACACGGCTCTTGAATCCCCTAGCTGTAGGAGCGGGCCATGCCCGCGGTGGTTTTATTCTTTAGCGGCGAGATTGTTATCTCGAATATTGTAGGAGCGGCTTCAGCCGCGAATGAATCTAACTTTTAATCGCGGCTGAAGCCGCTCCTACAGCACGTCACACCGCAACAATCACCCGCAGGGCATCCAGTCTCAACGAAGCAGATTCTAGCGCCAGACTGAGCGCCATCCACTGCTCCTCGAAATAGCGGATTTCTTCATCGCGCACGTTGGGATTCACCCGCTGCAGGGCCTTGAGGCGCTGGATCTCACCCTGCAGGGTGTCGCGGGTCTTGCCCAGTGCCTCACGTAAAATAGTCGGCGCTTCCTCGCCGGCCTGCGCTTCGGCGGTCTTGGCCATTTTCTTCAATACGTCGAGCTGACTGCGAATCACCTGCGCCGCTGTTTCACGGCCCACGCTCTGCCGCGCGCGATTGATGGCTGCGTGCGGCAGGGCGTCGTCATGGCGTTGGCCGCCCTGGTCGATGAGTACGCGGATACAGGTGGGTGGCAGGTAGCGGGCACTGTTGAGTCGCTCGCTGGAGGCCGACTCGAGAATAAACAGGCATTCCATCAGCAGGGTGCCG